>JAJYVK010000245.1 GCA_021792075.1 Actinomycetes bacterium
CATTGGCATGTCGAACACTCTCGCCAAAGCTCGGTGCACATAATGAGGGTTCTGCGTTGACGACCAAAGTGTCAGTTGATCACCCACAAAGGTGGCGATGGCAGAGTGCTGCTCCATGGGAAGGTGGGTATTGCCCTCATAAAAGAAAACGTCTTCGCGGATATGGCTCGCCTTTTCGAAGCCCTGATCGACATCGCCAAACTCCAGCGCGCCCATCCTGTGGATGTTGCCGGGTCCGGCGTAGTCGTGGATGGGTTCATCGCTGGGGGGAAGCAACGCGTGCTCGATGGATTCAATAGCCTCCAACGGCTCATACTCAACCTTTATGAGCCTGCACGCCGCCAACGCAGTCTCCTCGTCCACCGCGGCAACGGCGGCAACTGGATCCCCTACGAAACGAACCTTCTCATTCTCGAGCGCGCGCTCGTCTTGGCTCGTTGGCATGATGCCGTACTTGATCGGGAGATCCTCGCCGGTGATCACGGCTGCCACGCCATCCAAGGCCAGCGCTTCACTGGTGTCTATAGAGAGAACACGAGCATGCGGGTGATGACTTCTCAGCAACTTGCAATATAGAGTGTTAGGCAGCTCCATGTCGTCGGCGTAGGCGGTCAGCCCTATCAGTTTTCCAACTGCGTCCACCCTAGGAAGCGACTTACCTATCACTCGCAGATCCGAACTCGCCTCCGTGACAACGTTCGTCATGCCATGGACCTCCCTGCATCCTCGACGGCCTCTATGATGCTGGCGTATCCGGTGCACCTGCAAAGATTTCCGGATAGAGCCTCTTTGATCTCCTCCCGCGAAGGTGCAGGGTTGGATTCGAGAAGGGCTACGGAAGACAAAACCATTCCAGGAGTGCAGTATCCACACTGCAGAGCGCCATGATCCATGAAGGCCTGCTGTACCGGGTGCAGCTCGGAACCGTCTGCGACACCCTCTATGGTGGTAACCTCGCTGCCACTAATCTGGCCCGGAAGAACGAGACAGCTCAACTGTGGAGCCCCGTCTATGAGCACAACGCAAGCACCGCATTCTCCCGCCTCACAGCCGTGCTTGGTCCCCGTGAGCCTCAAATCCTCACGAAGGATTTCCAGCAAAGTTGCGTAGGGCTTTACGAGCAGCTCGTGACTGCGCCCATTTACTGAGAGCCTCAACACCTCTTGACTGCCAATGCTTTCCATACCTACCTCCTCATACGTCTCAGCTCGGCGATCTGACACCTGAAGCTGGGACGGTCCCTCCACTGAAAACCGCTAATTACGCTCACAATAGGATCGGGAAAACTTGAGCGCAGAGCTGACCCGGTAAAGCGTTGCGCTGCGGACTTCGCCGTTCTCATAACTTTGGGGCGGAGACCAGGCACGGCGCCACCGAAGAAGCCTGTCGAGACTCTCGCTGTTCTGGCCGTGGCATCCCGTGCTCCCCCCGAGCAATACTTTCTATGACATCGCAAAGCGTAGCATGCGCCCACTATTTCAATTAAATGGATCTTGCGCATTTTCTGCTACGCATAAAAACTATCATCCATCTGGGTAAACCGCCATAGCTCGCAAAGCGGTTGATCGATTCCGCTCGCCATAGGAATGGCATGCAATTACAAATTCCCGAGGATTTTAAAGCTTTAAAGAATTATTTACACCCTCAGAAAAGGCGCTCAAGGGGCCATGGGCCTCAGGACAGCCATCTCTGAAAGGCAGTTTGTGTTCATCGCCATAAAGATGGACGGCCAACGGTTGGAACTCGCGTCAAAGATGAATAGAGTTACCTAAAAGTCTCTCCGGCCACGTCAACGGGAACTGTATATTGCCTGGGATCTCCGGACCAGAGCAATCGGGAGCAGCAATGGGCTTGTCTGCTGCGCGTTGGAGATGCCATGACTTGATGCGGACGACAACTTACCCAGCGCAAGACAGGAAGGTGTGAATCACAAAATGAGCCCGACTAACAGGTTGATTATCGGAATTTCCGGCTCCAGCGCCCCGCAGCTGGCCTTGACCATGTTGCACACCCTAAAAGAAGTCGAGAGTATCGAAGTCCATCTAGTTGTTTCCAAGGGGGCTGAAAAGAGCATCGAATACGAGATCGGCATGACGAGGAAAGAGGTAGAGGCCTTCGGAGACATCGTCTATGATCCCGAGGATCTCGGCGCCGCAATCTCTTCAGGCTCTTTCAAAACAATGGGCATGATCGTAATACCTTGCTCCATGAGGACTCTTGCAGCGATAGCCTCGGGTTACACGCCCGACCTTTTGACCAGAACTGCAGACGTCTGTCTCAAAGAACGCCGCAAGCTGGTCATGGTCACCAGAGAAACGCCCCTGAGCCTCATTCACCTCCGCAACATGGAAACGGTCACTCTTGCAGGCGCAACCATCTTGCCGCCTGTGCCGGCTTTCTACCACCACCCGCAGACGATCGACGACCTCCTAAAGCAAACCGTTGGCAAAGTGCTCGACCAGTTCGAGATAGATCACAAGCTCTTCAAGCGATGGGAAGGAATCGGCACAAAGAACTAGGTACGCCTACCGCAGGATGATCCCGGAGGCGAGGTCTTTCAATCTCGCGTCCGTGCAATTCTGACGCGATCTGCCACAGTGCCCTCTTTTGCGCATTTATCGATCATTTCCTGTGCTAAATCTTTAGGAATATGCAAATTCACACACAGTAGGCTTGAAACTAACTGTTTCTCTCAAAGAGCCTTCGCCAACATAACAATGCGTAGCCGTAAGTCCTGCTTTTGATTGATTGATCGGTTCGAAACAAGGGAGCTTTGAACCTGGCGCCAATTATTGTTCACATGTTGAGATTCGTACAGAAGCTGAACGCCGCGTAGGAGCTACAGAGAACAGCTCCTACGCGCAGCGGGCAGCTTTCTAAGATCCGAGCAGCACCTTCGGCAATAGTGCATGCTGCCACCTTCGGTTCAGCATCTCATCGTAACAAAGACATGGACTGGCCCGCTCCCAGCAGTGACTTGCTTGGAAAGCTAAGCAGGGTGCCGCAGGCTCTAGCATCTCCACTGCCCGATTCAGAAGCGTTCAGCGTAGATCAATCGAGAAAGTCGGCCAGGAAGACCTCGCCATCGCCAACCGGACGGATCCGTTCGTACTCCTCTCTCTCCTCTGGGAAAGATGTTGCTGGCTTGGTAGCATCAATCACCATCTTGCTTCCTATGTTGGATCCATTGGATGAATTCGAACTCCGTCAATGATCGACACGTCTCGAGCCGGATCGACCCTAGTGTTGATCGCCCACAGAACCTCCCAATAGTCATAGATATTGACATCGGTATCGACGACTATCACGACCTTCGGGTGAAGCACAGGGCTCCCTAGAGCGGCAAGGCCAACGGTCTTCGCCTCACCTGCAAAGCGGGGGGTCATCTGAATAACGACACCGAATATGCCAGGCAGTACCAGCAGGTTCGCTATATCAACATATCCGCCGACATTCTGAATGTGATTGTAGATGGCAGCTCCAAATGGAAACTTGTGGAATAGACAGCCTTCCATTTCACTCCCGTTCTGGAGATTCTTGAAGATAGCGTCATTGCGTTTGGTCACCTTGTCAATGACTATTATCGGATTCTTTCCGGTTCCAGCGATGTAGTAGTCCTGGAATTCGCTGAAAGGCCCTTCCTCTTCTCGCTCGAAGGGAGGGATGTGCCCCTCGATCACTATCTCCGCGAAGGCTGGCACGTAAATATCACTCAGCTCAGACTTGACCATCTTAACCGGTTCACCTAGTAGCGCTCCGGCAATTTCCATCTCGTCCATGCCCAGCGAGCCGCTTATAGCTGCCGCCATGTAGTAGAGAGGATGGTGTCCTATGACTACCGAAACCGGCATCGGCTTGCCCATCGCCTCGTACTTCGAATATATGGCTCTGGTGTGTCGCGGAACCATCAAAATCCCCGTTTGCCGAGGTCCTTTGACCTGAAGCCGGTGGATGCTGACGTTCTGCAAGCCGGTCTCGGGATCGACCGTAAATACCATTCCAGACCCGATGACCTCTCCACCATCTTTGGTGCCCGCCCTGTGAACCGGCCACTTGGTCAGATCGATCTGGTCTCCTTCAAGATGCACTTCCTTCACGGGTCCTGTCGAAACCCTCTCCCAGGGCAGTGTCTCTGACATCTTGGAGGCTAGGAATTTGACGACCTCCTCCTTTTTCATCCCAAACGCCAACGCCACGTGATCCATATTTGCCGGCGCGTTTCCTACCGAG
>JAJYVK010000246.1 GCA_021792075.1 Actinomycetes bacterium
TTCATCTTTACAAGCTCAGCCTTCAGAGCAGAAGCGGCAAGCGATGCCTTCCCCACAAGTACAACACCCCCTACCCCACCCCTGAACGCCCCTTTGATCTGGGTGAGAGCGCCCATCTCTGACGAAATGGCAAGCATCTGCGAAGCGAGACGTTCATCGCTCCAGTGCCTGATATCGGCAACTGCCGAACAAGTGGTAGTTGAGGGCGAGGTTGCATGGGTGGATGAACTCGACGAAGTCGACGGAATTGACACAGCGGGCTTGCCGCTCAGGTTGGACGATGCGACTCTTGAAGAGCCGCATCCCCCTAGGATTGGGAGAAGAACTGTGGCAATGGTAAAGGTAATCCTCCTCCACCCGACGCCCACATGAACTCCCCCATCAGATGTCAAAAATTCAGCCGAACGCGCTCAAGTATAGTGAAAGACTATTGCATCCGCTTGGCCAACCATCCACCAACAGTGCTCGCAATCCGAGGAAAGCTAAAAACAGACATCAGTGCTCTCTGACGAGCAATTGACGAACCGGATCAGGAATGAGGATGCATGGCCGTCCAATGACGGACTCATGGATCCACACTCATGCTCAGCATTCGATGTGGAATACCAATGATTCTGACGTGGTGGGCCGTACAGGACTTGAACCTGTGACCCCTTGCGTGTCATGCAAGTGCGCTACCAGACTGCGCCAACGGCCCATCGGCAAACATGTTAGCTCAACCAGGACTCCGGCAAGGTCGGTTAGGCCTAAGTATTGGGAAATCCCTCGCGAACAAGTTGCCAAACCTATATCTTGCCACAGAGGCGGCGAGCGGAATCGAACCGCTGTACAGGGCTTTGCAGGCCCTTGCCTATGCCACTCGGCCACGCCGCCTAAACGCTAATACCCTAATTGAAGCAAATACAAAGATAGGCCGCCAGACACCAACAGTCGGCTGATTCCCGCTATTTTGTAGTAGGTCCACCCATTTCAGAGGATATCAGCCAGGTGTCGAGGAGCAGTAGATGGCAATCTTGAGGACCAAGAGAAGAAGGTGGGTTGCCGGCGCAGTTGCTTTGGTCGTCGTAAGTATTGGAACACTCGCCGGACTACCGACAGGCGGAAAGAGACAGAGCCTCCCAATCAACATGCCCAGCATTTCTGCCTTTGCGGACTTCTCACCAATCACGCCTCCAGGGCTGGTGCCGAAAGACGTCCTAACAGCGCTTTTGATTCCTCGGAAATCAACCAGAACCGGCTGGCACAATTACGACCAAGGTAATGGCCAATATGACCGGGAGATCACCATAACAGTGCAAGCCGACTCCAGCTCCACTAAGAACTTTTTCAAAGCCACCCTTAGTGATATGGCATGGAAAATACTAAGCAGCCAAAATGTGAGCAGTGGCTACGAGATATTAGGGCTGCATTCCGGAAGCGATGGCCATTTCTGGGAGATCGGCGTGACCATAAGCCCCAGTTCCTCCAGAGTAGGAACTCCAAAAAGTACAGGTGATAGTAGCTCCGTCGCCCTCAGACTGCTCCAATACGAATCCGCCTAAAGTAGCTTCTCGGGGTCCAGGCCTGCGAGTCCGTCGACGCTGACCAGGTTGTTTCGCATCCGGTATTCTACTAGACCTTCATCCCCCTTTTTTTCCAGCCATTCATTAATAGTGGGACGATGGGCGACGAACTCCATGACAGGAACTCCGTAACCACAGCTTGTGGAAACTCTTTCTACCTCAACAATCACCACAGCTCTCACTCCAAGAGAGCTGTCGAGCGAGGAGACACTGGCCTCAAAGACATCGTCGCCGGGTTCAAAAACAGCTCCACTCCCATGAACACGGAGAATAAGGGGCTTCCCACCAAAAGAGCAGAACATCAGTACTATGCGGCCGTTATCCTTCAGGTGAGCTATGGTCTCGATGCCGGACCCCACAAGATCGAACCAACCAACTCGCTTAGGCGAATCAATGAAGAAGCTCCAATCGAGCGGGCGTGGCGAACAGTTGATGTGACCCCCCTGGCCACTTGGAGCAGTCGCGATGAAAAACATGGGCGAACGCCTAATGAACCCGATCAGACTCTCTGAAAGCTCCGGCTTCTCAACAGCCACAGAACCTTACTCCTCCCGATCCAACACACACGAAAACAACCACATTTATTGCAGCCGCCCTCATTAGGATTGAAGCGTGGATTCAACCCAAATAAGGCTGACGAGCTTTAGTCACGGCGCAGGCTGAGCCTGCAAGCTCTCTCCGAGCTTCCTGACTCAGGTCCTGAGCCAATTGCCAATTCCTAGCCATCCTAATCTGTTGGTGGGCACCGACAGCGGGGATGACGCTGCCGTTTGGCAGATCAGCCCAGAGCGCGCACTCGTAGTCACGGTTGACTTCATCACACCGATCGTCGATGAGCCCTACATCTGGGGGCAGATCGCAGCAGCCAATGCCGTAAGTGACATCTACGCAATGGGCGGAGAGCCGATTTTCGCGCTCAACCTTGTCAACTGGAACAGCTCAGAATTGCCGGCCTCAATGCTCGTTGAACTTCTAAAAGGAGCCTCAGACAAGGCAAACGAAGGAAATTGGCTGGTCGTAGGCGGCCACTCAGTCGAAGACCCTGAACCCAAGTATGGAATGTGTGTCGTGGGGGAAGTAGACCCACGAAGGCTCCTAAACAACACGGCCCTGCGTCCCGGGGACTCGCTGATCCTCACGAAACCCCTCGGAACAGGAATTCTGACCACCGCCATAAAGGCCCAGTCTCTAAGCCAAGAGCGTCAGAATACCGTAGTGAAATACATGCGCCAACTCAACAGGGGCGCAAAGGATGTGGCTGTCAAACGAGGGGCGGCCGGCGCCACTGACATAACTGGCTTTGGCCTTCTGGGCCACCTCAAAAAGATGATCGCCGATCAACGCCTTGACGCGCATCTAGAACTAAGCCAAATACCTTTGATGGATGGCGCCTATCAGTTAGCGAAGGCCAAGGTGATGCCTGGAGGTTCGAAGCGCAACCTTGACTGGGTACGACCAGCCCTCGTTACGAACGGACAGGACGAAACCGACCTCATAATCCTTGCGGACGCTCAGACTTCGGGTGGGCTGCTATTTGGCGTGGAGCCAGCTCAAGTTGCCGAAACACTAGTCGATCTGGCCGAAGCTGGCTATGTTGCCGCAATGATCGGGCAGGTTGCGGTCGGCCGAGGCAAGATAATTCTTTCCGCCGGGCACATCAATCACGAATTCCCGGAATTTCCTGAACCGTAATATAGTTGTTTAAGCAACTATCACTACTGTAGAAAACCCAAAAGGATGAAAAGAATGTCAAAATTGGAGATCCTGGCGCTGTCCGGCAGCCACAGACACGGTTCGTTCAATACTGCCCTACTGGACAACGCGAAGAGGCTTGCGCCAAAGGGGGTCGAGATCAAGATATATGAAGGTTTGGACAAGCTGCCCTTTTACTCCGAAGAACTCGACGGCGACTCAATTCACCCAGAGGCAAAAAGACTTCGAGAGGCGATAGCTTCAGCCGATGGAATCCTCCTCGCTGTGCCGGAATACAACTTCTCCATGACAGCGCTTCTCAAGAACGCGCTCGACTGGTCTTCCAGGCCAGCTGGCCGGCATGTCTTCGTTGGAAAACCCACGGCGATTATCGGAGCTTCCTCGAGCATCCTCGGCAGCATTAGGGCACAGCTCCACACTAGGGAGGTGCTCCACGCCCTTCAGGCCGACGTCGTCTCCAGGCCGGAGGTTCTCGTGACACAGGCTGCCACAAAGTTCGAAGACGGCGCATTGAAAGACGAAACTGCCCGACTCTTTCTCGTTCAGGTCTTAGATAACCTGGTTGCCAAGATCAACACTTCCGAGTTGATAAAGACGGCCTCCCAAGAGAAGGCATCATAGATCTACCACTCAGGAATGTGAGATTTCTCCGGCTACAGAACGCGTCTGAAAATTCTAAGTGAGAGGTCTAATCAACCGGTCGGGGCGATTCCAACTATCGGTTGATTCAGAGGATGGCCTCCCATCGACCCGTAGAATACCGCGTCGCCAAAGGAGAAGATCCCACCGTCTGAGGCAACCTCCCAGTAGCCTTTTCCATCTGGCGTCGGGGCGATTCCAACTATCGGTTGATTCAGAGGATGGCCTCCCATCGACCCGTAGAATACCGCGTCGCCAAAGGAGAAGATCCCACCGTCTGAGGCAACCTCCCAGTAGCCTTTTCC
>JAJYVK010000247.1 GCA_021792075.1 Actinomycetes bacterium
ATCTGTTGCGGCACCGACGAACATAACCAAGCTCTACTGGAATGCTGTTGCTGAGGGGAATGGGCTGAAGCCGACCGACTTCACCTATGTCTACTCACCTACAACCGGAGACAGGTACGCCGCACTCACAGGGGGCGTTGTGCAGGCTGCTTTGCTTCTACCTCCTCTCACTTTCCAGGCGGAAGCAAATGGGTACAACTCCATAGCCAACGTCGGCAAGTACCTACCTTACCCATTCACCGCTTTCGCAGTGAATCCCAGCTGGGCAACTGCGCACAGCGCCGAGCTGGTGGCCTTCCTCAAGGCTTACCTTGAAGGCGTCAAGTGGCTCTACGACCCTGCCAACAAAGCCGCGGCAATTCAAATCCTTATGAAAGTGACCAACACAACCCAGTCAGCAGCGGAGCAGTCCTACACCTTCTTCGTTAGCCAGCTCAAAACCTGGCCCACCGACGGATCACTCTCGACGAGCGAGATGGCAAAAGTGGCGCAAGCAATGGTTGGACTCGGCGCGTTCAAGCAAGCACCTGCAACAAGCAAGTTCATGGATATGACGTACGTCACCAAGGCTGCCCAAGAGCTTGGCTTGAGCTGATCGCAGGGAGTATTTGTCCTGAGTTTATGATTCCCGCCTTCCCTTCGAGCTGAGTGGGCGGGAATCATGAGCAGGACCATAGTTTCACAAGGTTGTTCCCGCTGGGTGCTCTGAGAACCGAGCTAAGCATTTCATAAACGAGGAGGTATTCATGAAGTATGCTGAAGAGCTGCGTCATGGCACCAGCATCGGCGAATGGCGACAGGGTATCGATGTGGATCGCCTAAGAGCCGAGCGCCAGGAGAAGGCGCGAAAAGGCCTGCGAGATCACGGGTTTGCGGCAATTCTTGCGGCCAGACCTGAGAACACCCGCTACCTCACTGGTCTCAAAGGGCCAGAGTTCCAGCCTGCGCTCTGGTACACTCTCTTCCCTGCCGAGGGAGATCAAATCGTCTTCCACCACGCAGGGTGGATTCCCATCTATCCCGCCGAAGCTCCCTGGATCAAAGAGTGGCGCCTCGCCAGAGCCTGGTTCACACGCGGACCGGGCGAGGAGGCTTCGCGGCTCGAGGCAGAACGATTTGCTCGAGAGATAAAGCAAGAACTCGTGAGAATGGGGATTCAGAACGAGAAGTTGGCAATTGTCGGATTCGACGGCTTGGCTTCCCAAGCGCTCCGAGATGCTGGCATCACTGTCATTGACGGATGGCCCATGATGTTGGACATCACAAAGACAAAAACCCAAGACGAGATCGAATGTCTGAAGATGGCCTTTGCCGCGACCGATGCTGCCTGGTACCGAACCTGGGAACTGCTCAAACCAGGAGCCATTGACGTCGACGTTTCTGCAGAAGCTATGCTTGCAGCTCACAAGGCCGGAATCGAAGATGTACCCACGGGTCATCTGCGAAGCGGGTCTCTCACGTTCGACAGGGGCTTTGCAGGAACCGGCCGGATCATAAGCTTCGGTGACCTGGTTTACGGCTCGTTTTGCGGAGCCAAATACATGGGATACAACACCTGCTACTACAGGACTTTCTCAGTCGGCAAAGAGCCCGACGCAAAGGTAAAGTCCTGGTACAGCGAGCTTGTCGACCGGCTGAACCATGTGATCGAGGCTGTAAAGCCTGGAAACACAACGGCTGATGCCGCAATTCACTTCCCCCCTGCTTCGCGTTGGGGCTATAAAGAGGAGGCCGAGGTTCTGACGCTTGAGATTGGACATGGCATAGGCCTGTACAACTACGGGTATCCGATAATCAATAGGCAGTGGTCTTTAGAGCACCCCATGGAGTTCGAAGTCGGCATGACCTTGGCCATCGAAGGGCGAGAGGGCATTCCGGGCGAGGGAGGAGTCCGCCTCGAAGATGCAGTCGTAATAACCGAAAACGGCGCCGAGCTAATCGATCGCTGGCCAAGAGACGAGATACTGGTGGCGCCTCATGGCTAGTATTCAGAAAGATCTGTCAGCTACCCTGACAGGCAGCCCCTTGAACGCACCCATCCAAGGCAAAGTCGCCGTAGTGATCGGAGGCGCAGGCGCGATCGGATCAGCCATTGCCACCGCTCTTTCCAAAGGCGGAGCTACGGTCGCGATCGCCGATGCCTCTCCCTCGTCCAGCGAGGTCTGGAGTCGAATCCATAACATGACCGGTGGCAAGGGCCGCTCCATAAAGGTTGACCTTACCGACTCTCACGAGATAGAGTCATGCTTTCAAGCGGTCCACGATGAGTTCGGGGCTGCTGACATTATGGTCCATGCTGCGGGAATCTACGTGCGCAAAGGGCTCTTGGAGATGTCAGCCGAAGATTGGGACCAAACTCTGAACATCAATATGCGCAGCTTCTTCCTCTGTACAAAAGCAGCAGTCCAGCAGATGATGCCAAAGGGCGAGGGAAGGATCATCGGGATCACCTCGGGAATGGGTGTGTCAGGCCGGGCAAGAAGCTCTTCATACTCGGCATCGAAAGCTGCGATGATCGTCTTTGCAAAGTCGATTGCGCTGGAGCTCGCCAACACTGGAATCACAATCAACTGCATTGGTCCGGGTATCACCGACAGTCCGCTGATGCGCAACGCTAACACTGAAGAGGAGATGCGACAATCGGAGCAGAAACTCGGCCGTCCTATCGGCTCTCCAGAGAACGTAGTGGGGCCGGTTTTATATCTGCTGAGCGAAGCCACAAGGACAGTCAGTGGAACCACGGTATGGATGCGGGTGCCGGGATAGAGGTCTTGACTTGGTTTCGATAGGGCCCGTCGTTCCCTGCTTCAACTATGGGCTATACAATTCGGATCTCGAATATTAGAAAAGGAGAGCTTATGTAAGTTTCAGATTCGCTCCAGGATCGATTCCGTCAGCCCATTGGCATAGATGGAGACTTGAGACTCTGGGCCAAAGCTATCTCCGGCACCAAACACTTGAACTGGTCAGAAAATTGAATTTGCAAGCGCCTGTTCGCAAAGGACAGGCTTATGAAAAGGGGGTCGCCTCATGGTAACTGGATCAGGCAAAGAAAACTGGATGGAGGGCAAGTCACAGCTCTTCCGCAAGCGGCTGGAACGGCGTGAAGCGGATCAGCTAAGGCGCAAGCAGGGACGAAGAGCCATCAAAGGCTCGGAGGTGACCCTGGACTACGAGGATCAAAACGGTATTTGGCAGGGAGGGCTGGTCTCTCAGGACCTTGGATTCGATAACCGCATCATCGAGGTCGACTGCCACATTTATCCTCCGAAGACTCATTCGGTGACGCACAAGCACAATGAGGCGATCATCGTGGTCCTGCGCGGCAAGGGCTACAGCTACATAGACGAGGAGAAGATCGAGTGGGGGCCGGGAGACACCATGTACATCCCTGCCGGGGCATGGCACCAGCATTGGGTCCTCTCCGAGGAGCCTGCAATGGTCATCGCCATCAAGCCCCTGCCGCTACAGGAGTTCCTTGGCGAGATGAACATCATCTACAAAGGAGACGAGCCGACCTTCAACCACGACTACCGTCCAGGCACCTTCTTGGACGAGCTGAAAAAGGTGGGAACAGAGCTCATATAAGAGGAACAAGGGAGACTGGACTTGCGAGCGCCGTCTAAGCGCTCGCAGGTCCAGCTGGAGAGTTCCATCTCAGATATCGATACCTCAATCGGTGTGCCTTGCGGCCGTAGTAGCACTGGGCTACGGAGTGCCATCAGCTCAGCTGATGGTGCAAATCTTCGCCCCCATGAAGAGCAAGGCACACGTCAGCGTCTAAGGATCTGATTCAGCACCGCAACGGCAAGCCCTAATCATAGATCTCACTCTCAAACCCAAGATCCATCAGCCAAACACGCATGGCATCCCTTCAGCAAGGCTGCAGTTGGCCACCCACGGCTCAACGTTCCGCACTACCCTATAATGACTCGCCTCGAAGTTTTCTTCCTGAATTGCACTTCGGCTGTATGTCTTTACTAGGACTTTTTTTCTTCCGCTCCCTTGTCTCTGGAAAATTGCCAAACATGTTCTTGACGGGGTTGTGAGTTGAGAGTATAAATGGAACATTGTTCCGAAATGGGGGGTGTAATGAGGGATACATGGACCATCGGTATCGATATCGGGGGAACTTTCACCGATGTGGCTTTGATCGGAAACTCCGGTGCCGTCCATATGAACAAGGCTCCAACCACTCCATCTGATCCC
>JAJYVK010000248.1 GCA_021792075.1 Actinomycetes bacterium
GCGTGCCGTTGCTTCGATCCATGCCACATGGAAAGACCCAGCACCGGTCCCGGATAACATCATCGCACATCTTCGCGCCCATCCGAAATCAGGCCAGGGATGGGAAAACGCCCTTGACAAAGGTGTAGGAGATGTTGGACAGGCCTTTTCCTCTGCACCGATCATGGTAGAAGCCTCTTACACGACTGCCTTCATCGCACACGTCCCGCTTGAAACCAGGTCGGCGGTCGCAAAATGGGAGAATGAGAGAGTGACAATTTGGGTCGGCACACAGGTTCCTTTCGGAGTGCGCAGGCAGACAGCAATGAAACTTGGCATCGACGAGGCGAACGTCCGTGTTATCGTTCCCCCAACCGGGGGCGGATTTGGAGGAAAACACACGGGCGAGGCTGCCATTGAAGCTGCACTGCTAGCGCGCATTGCCAATCGGCCCGTGAAGGTGCATTGGAGCCGGGAGGAAGAGTTCCGATGGGGATACCTCCGACCGATGGCCATAATCGACATCCGCGCTTCATTAGATTCAAGTGGCTCTCTGAGCGGCTGGGATTTTGTTAACATCAATTCAGGGACAGCCGGCATCGACGTCCCATACTCTATCCCCAACGTGCGGCTGAGGTTTCAACCAGCAGCTTCCCCGGTACCGCAGGGCTCCTATCGTGCCCTTGCTGCAACAGCAAATACATTTGCCAGAGAGTGCCATATCGACGAGCTAGCAGAACAAGCCGGCGTCGATCCCGTCGACTTTCGGCTGGCCAATATCGATGACAAAAGGCTCTCGTCAGTGATTCGTGCTGCCGCAGAACGATTTGGCTGGAATGAAGAACTCTCTGGGTCCGGGCGTGGCTTTGGCTTCGCTGCAGGACTTGAAAAGGGCGGCCGAGTCGCCACGGCCGCAGAGGTCACAGTTGGCGGCGACAGCAAGGTCACTATTCGTAGAATTGTGACCTCGTATGAATGTGGCGCGGTGGTTAACCGAGATACGGTGATGAACCAGATCGAAGGCGGCACGATCATGGCTCTCGGCGGTGCTCTCTTCGAAGAGGTGGCTCTCGATCACGGTCACATCGCCTCGCCCACACTCTCCCATTACCGGGTACCGCGATTCAGTGACATTCCCGACATCGATATCGTGCTCCTTGACCGACCGGACATTCCATTCGCTGGAGCCGGTGAGACGCCGCTAATAACTGTTGCTCCTGCGATAGCCAACGCCATCCATTCAGCCTCGGGAGTAAGACTCCGATCTCTTCCCCTCATTCCAAATGGGAGGCTCCCATAGCCAAGGCATCAGCTCAACCAAGCAGACAAAACCAACAAAAGTGCATTCATTGCGAAAGCTCAAACTGACAGGAATTAAAGACTTCGGGTACGAACCTGCTCACACCGCACTCAACATGGCACGTACACCATTGAGGCAGCATCTGACGATGCCCAGTCTTTGCGCCCAGAAACACATTTTGCCTTCTACCGCTGCTCATTCACGAGATAAAAATCGATGCTCCGGTCGCCACAGCCGCCGAGCCAACCGCTATCCCCCAGCCCAAAGGATCCAGTGGCATACATCCGAAGAACTGGCTCACCACCGGGGTCTGAATGACACCAAAAAGCACCGCCCCGGAAACAACCGTGGAGCCCAAGACCAGTGGACTGTTGCGGCCAAGCACCGCAGTCTGGCCCAGCTGCGCTAACACCAGAGCTGACAGAGCCACCGTTCCAGCCCGCTTGCTGCTCCCAGTCACTCGTGCGATCGCCCATGCGCCCGTGGCTCCGCCTCCTGTGGCGACCGCTCGCACTGCAATTTGGCGTGCAAGCGAGGACCCAAGCGAGATATCTGGGCCTTCGTGCAAAATAGCTTCCGGCGAGCGCCGAGAAGGAGGCCTTAACGCAATCGTCATGGCTGGCATTAGATCGGTGAGCAGATTAACTAAAAGCAACTGCCGTGCAACAAACGGTGAGGCGCCGGTGATGGCGGTGGATGTCAAAGTGAATGCAACCTCGCCAAGGTTCCCACCGATCAGGATAGCCAAGGCATCACGCACCGACGCCCACATGGCCCTTCCTTCAATGATCGCGTCGATTATTGTCTCTATGCGATCGTCAACTACGATCAGGTCCGCAGCAGCCTTGGCCGCCGAGGAACAGGCGGCTCCGAGAGCAATTCCAGTGTGGGCCAAGCGAATTGCGGGAGCGTCGTTGGCTCCATCACCTGTCATTGCCACGACCCGGCCCACCCGCTGATACGCACGCACGATCCGCACTTTCTGCGTAGGTGTGACTCGAGCAAAAACGGAAACGCCTGAGACAACGGAGTCCAGCTCTTCATCCGTCAGAGAGTCCAACTCCGGCCCGGTCAGAATTGCTCCACCATTCAACATGTCCAGCTCAAGCGCAATGGCCTTAGCAGTGCTCGGATGATCCCCGGTAATCATCACCACATCTACACCACCGCGGCGCAGATCTTTGACTGCTGCAGCAGCCGTAGGCCTGACGATATCGGCAAGACCCAAAAACCCGAGAAGCTCCATCCCAGATACCCGGTCATCATCGATCTCGTCCAGAGAAGCGGTATTGCGCTCAGCTACAGCCAATACTCGCAGTCCCTTCTGAGCCAAGAGCTCGACTTCGGCATTGAGACGCCGACGAACCCGTCGATCGATCGGTAAGACACCGATAGGTGAGCGCCAGGTTATGCAGCGCGAAAGGATAACCTCAGGGGCGCCCTTTACTGAGACCCGGATGCCATCGGACGTCTCGCCCATAACAGCGTGAAAGCCTCGAGCCGGCTCGAACGGAAGCTCACCAAGGGGGACCCAGCCATCAAGATCGTCGGCAGCGAACACCCCGATACTCTCAGCCCCTTCAACAACCGCTCGATCAGTCGCATGCAATAGGACGTCATCATCGTCCGCTACGGGACTTGCGCGAACCGAAGCAGCAAGCACATTGCGGAGGATTGGATCGATGGTAGCGTCGACCGGTCTCCTCTCTTTTCCATTTGAGATCGTATGCAAAGCTATCCGCCCGCCGGTCAGCGTGCCGGTCTTGTCAAAACAGAGTACCTCCACTCGTCCCAGGGCTTCGATGGTTCTCGGATTGCGGACAATGGCACCGCGGCTCGCAAGTCGGCGAGCGGCAGCAAGCTGAGCCACGGTCGCAAGGACCGGCAGACCCTCCGGAACGGCCGCTACCATCAGACTGACGCCGGATATAACTGCCTGGCGCACACTTCGGCCACGCAAGACACTCAAACCAACAACGGCCGCGCCACTTACGACCGTTACCGGCACCGCACCGTTGGTCAGTCTATGCAAGCGGGCTTCTACACCACTCGGAGGGGGTGGCGGGGCGTCCGCGAGTGCGCGGCCCATCTCTGTCTCCTGTCCTGTTGCCACAACGACCGCCAAAGCGCTGCCGTTTACCACAGTCGCACCCTCGTACAGCATGCATGACCGGTCTGCAGGCCCTGCGCCGGGGACTGGAGCGGACTGCTTGACTACTGGATAAGGCTCGCCGGTCAGGGCAGACTCATCGGCCTCACACGATTCCGCCTCGATGATCCGGCAGTCGGCAGGCAACACGTCCCCGGCCCCAAGCTCCACGATGTCACCCGGGACTATTCGCCGTGCTTCAACGGACACGACTGCACCGGCACGACGGACTCTAACCTCATTAGCCTCGACCCGCATCAGTTTGGCAATGGAAGCTTCCGTACGTACCCTTTGTAATCCCCCGATCATGGCATTCGTTCCCGCAACTCCAGCAACGAGTGCTGCGTCCGCTACCGAACCGACTGCGGCTGAAACTGCGGCACCAGCTGCCAAGAGAGGAGTCAATGGGTTGGCCAACTCAAGCCCAAAACCCCGTATAAGTTTGATGACCTCCGGAAGTTCCGCCGGGTGAGGAGACTGGCGACGCTGGGCCTCTGCTGGATCAAGACCGTTCAATGACGTACCCAAGGCAGCAAGGACAGCATCTGCTTCAAGTGCGTGCCAGCCGGTCTGGGCCGTTGGTACAGGATCTGGCCGGCGCCCAGCGACAACGGCGGTGACAAGCCCTGATGTCTGGGCGGCCAAGGCCGCTACATTGACCGGAAGCGCCGCCCGACGTCCGGCCGTCGAAGCCGGACCCATCATCCCCCAAATGAGACCTGTGCTAGAACCGGCAAGAGAGAATAAAGTACTGCGTCGTGCTACGCCACGTGCA
>JAJYVK010000249.1:0-1171 GCA_021792075.1 Actinomycetes bacterium
GCGGAAAACCAAGATTCCACCTGATACTGCCATAAAAGCGCTCGAGGAGTTGAAGAAACTCAAGACGGACGGTGCTCTGGCTGCTAACAGCATCTCGACCGTAGGCGAACTCATGGAAGAGTGGCTCGGCACACTGCGGATACGAGACGAGCAGCAGAGCGATGGTCTAGCTGCTCGGACATTCGAACAATACCGCGACATCTCACAAACCCACATCATTCCCGCATTGGGCCGCGTGAAGGTGAAAGACCTAAAGAAGGCTCAAGTCGAAAAATGGCTCCGAAGTATGGAGGGGACAGCCTACACCAAGGGAAGGAGCACGCGCACCTATTCAGCCAACACGCTCCGACTTTGCAGGGTTGTGCTTGGAATGGCCCTCAAATGGGCGAATAGTGAAGGTCTAGCTTCTGGAAATGTAGCTCGCGAAGCAAAGCCTCCAGGAGGGAGACCCAGGCCAGAAAAGCATGCTCTCAGTGAAGAACAAGCTAGAAAACTGATTGAAGCTACAAGGGGGTCGGACCTGGGCGCTCTGTGGGCACTTATGGTGACTACTGGCCTTAGAAGAGGAGAGGCGTTAGGACTCCGCTGGCAGGACTTTGACGGGGAGTCCATAACCGTAACAAGCCAACTTAAAATCGAGGGCGGACGGGTCACAAGAGGCGATCTGAAGACCGACAGATCCAAGCGACGGCTTAGGCTGCCTGACTTTCTGGTTGCAGATCTAGAGGCCCACAGGACCAGACAAATTGAATCCGCCAAAACTGGGGGCAGAGAACTTCCAGAGTTAATCTTCACCAACTCTTTGGGTTCCCATATTCGTCCCGACAATCTGACAAAGCGCTTCATGGCTGCGTGCAAAAAGGCGGGAATAGAACCCCACGAGGGCGGGAAAGCGTGGAGCGTGCATGAACTTCGCCATACTGCCGCCAGTCAGCTGCTGAGCAATCGCGTTCCAATGCAGATAGTTTCACGAGCTCTAGGTCACAGTTCGATAACGGTCACGATGGACGTTTATTCGCACCTGACAGATCAGGATAGCGAGATGTTGGCAGCCTCCATGGAGAGTCTCTACGGTAACAAAATTGAGTAGAAAATTTCCACAACTACTGTCAAACTACTGACCAATCCGGATTCCGAGTCTCCTTGACACCACTCTAAATAGCCTCTTACC
>JAJYVK010000249.1:1181-4191 GCA_021792075.1 Actinomycetes bacterium
GGAGGGACTCGAACCCCCAACCGTCTGATCCGAAGTCAGATGCTCTATCCATTGAGCTACGAGCGCAAGCGACGAGGTCAGTCTACAGGAGATGCCGCCCTGCTCCCAACTTCTCCTTCCTCACAAATATGCACTGACGTCCAGCCTCAGCACGGACCAACAACTATCATTTCTTTCGACATGCACCGAGACTTTTGCGACGTGAGGATAGGAATCGTTGGGAGCGACCTCGCTCCGCTGGATCCAAGCGTGGGAGCACTAGAAAAGCTCTGCCTTGGCTGGGCACAAGAACTGGAACTAATGGGATTCCGAATCTCTCTTTTCTCAGCAGGCTCAGCGAATAAGTTGCTCACTGGAGATCAAGAATTCCACGTCTTCGCCGATCAGGATGATCTTGATACCAAGCTCAGCGATGCAAACTTGGAAGTTGTCATCCTAAATAACCGCCCTTCTTGGAACGCCGCTGGTATCAAATCGCGCATCAACATCTTTCACAACTACCCCGACGCGTGGATGTCCGAACCCGATGACAACCTGACGCTGGCACTATCGAAATCTCGCAATCTCGCGGTCAGTGCCTCACTGGCAGAGCAGGTGAATCATCTTTATCCAACAGCACGAGCCTCAACTCTCTATCCATTTATAGAACAGCCCTTCATCGAAGCCGCCAATGACGCAATACCCGAAACCCGTGGTTGCTTTCACGATAAGATTCGAATTCTCTTCCCGAACAGAACTCTTGAAAAGAAGGGTCTTCGCTTTCTCATAGACGCGATCGACACGCGCCTCTCTCATAAGGCATCGCTCACGGTCGTGAGGAACATTTCTCCTTGGACGGCCGAAACGGCCGAGCACATAAGTCTTTTGGAGCTTGCGAGGTCGCGGCCTTATGTAACCATCAAAGATAAGATCCTCGACACCAAGGGGCTGATTCAGCTATATCGAGCCCACGATGTGGTCGTGACCTCTTCGGTACAGCCCGAAGGGCTCGGCCTCATCCCGCTCGAAGCCCAAGCGACAGGTGTTCCGGTCGTAGCTTCAGACGCAGGCGGACTGGCTGAGTCCGTATTTCCCCCAAATTTAACTGTGACTGTAGGATCGACCTCTGAACTCGCGAAAGCGATCGCCTCAGTAACCAAGACCTCGAACGCCCAGAGGAAAGCGCTTGCCAGCCTGATCGCCCACAGGTTCTCGCCTACTCACTCTGCCCGTGCCCTTGCATGGGAGATCGAAGCTCTACTCCACCGTGACGGTCTTCGCTAGGTTTCTCGGCCTATCAACGTCGTTACCCAGTGAAACCGCCAGGTGGTAAGCAAAGAGTTGGAGGGGAATGACATCCAACACAGGCGCGAGAAGAGGATGGGTCTGGGGGACTTCAAAAACGGCATCGCCAAGAGCAATTGACTCAATATCTCCCTCATTGGCCACCAGAACGATCTTTGCCCCCCTGACACGCACCTCCTCCACGTTTGAGATCGTCTTCTCCCAGAGGCGGGTACGGGTGACTATTCCGAATACAACAGCATCCGAATCGATCATAGCTATGGGGCCATGCTTTAGCTCTCCTGCAGGGTACCCCTCCGCAGGAAGGTAGCTGATCTCCTTCAGCTTCAGAGCACCCTCGAGCGCTACAGGGTAGCCGACGTGGCGTCCGATGAAGTAGAAGCGCTTCACACCCACCATCGACTGCGCAACCTCTTCGATGGCTGCATCGCTTGTCAGAATCTGTTCAATCTTTTCCGGAAGTCGAAACATCTCCGAATATATCTCGCTGATCTCCGACCCATACATGCTGCGCCGCACCTGCGCCAGATACAGAGCCAAAACCAAAAGGGCAGAGATCTGGGCGGTATGTGTCTTGGTGGCCGCCACCCCAATCTCGGGGCCAGCCCTGGTGTAGAGAACTGCGTCGGCCGCCCTTGCCATCGAGGAGCCCATGACATTTGAAACTACGAGAGTTCTCGCGCCAAGCATTGTCGCTTCCCTCATGGCAGCGATTGTATCCAAGGTCTCTCCGGACTGGCTGACGCCGATCACCAACGTCTGCTGATCCAAGACTGGATCACGATACCTGAACTCCGAGGAGATGTCCAGCTCCACTGGAAGCCTTGTCCAGTGTTCGATTGCATACTTGGCGACCATCCCGGCGTGATATGAGGTACCGCAGCCCACTATAAATATCTTGTTGATCCTTCGAAGCTCTTCAGGATCGAGCCTCATTTCGTCGAGCGTGATCTCGCCTTGTTCATTGACCCGCCCAAGAAGCGTATCTCTTACCGCCGAAGGCTGCTCGAAAATTTCCTTTGACATGAAATCCTGATACCCGCCCCGCGCCGCAGCCTCGAGATCCCACTCCACAAAGATCTCAGATAGCTCGACGGCATTCCCGAACAGGTCAAACAACCGAATCCCCTCTGCAGAGACCACAACCACTTGATCATCTCCGACCTGATAAAAGCAGTCTGCCTTGCCGAGGATGGCGGGAATGTCCGACGCCACAAAGTTAACGCCTTGACCAGAACCGACGATAAGAGGCGCCATTCGCTTGGTCGCAACAAGGACCTTTGGATCGCTAGCATCTACCGCCACAAACGACATTGCACCGCGGAGACGCGACATAGACGTAATGACAGCCTCCTTTAGCGAAAGCCCCTCCTTCATATATGTCTCCAGCAGATGCGCAATGACCTCGGTGTCGGTCTGCGAGGTAAATACATGCCCGTCCTGCTCAAGCTCGCTCTTCAACTCCCTAAAGTTCTCAACAATCCCATTGTGAACCACTCCGATACCACCTGAGCAGTCGAAATGCGGATGGGCATTATCAGTAGTCACCCTTCCATGGGTTGCCCAGCGCGTGTGCCCCAGACCTGCGATATATCCGTCGGATTTATCCTTGGTAAGCTCGGCCAACAGCTTGAGCGAGGCGGTTCCATCGACGGCTCGTATCCGCTCCAGCGTCCCATCTGCCCTGACGACAGCAATGCCGGCCGAGTCGTAACCACGATATTCC
>JAJYVK010000250.1 GCA_021792075.1 Actinomycetes bacterium
TCGGTGATTCGGGGGGCTACAACTCATTATGAGGTGGTTGTAAATGCTTGCTCGGCAGGAGTGTCACAGGTCGCATTGGAATCGGGAATTCCCACGATATTTGGGGTACTAACAACCGAGAATATCGAGCAGGCGATCGAAAGAAGCGAGATGACTCTGGGAAACAAAGGCTGCGAATTCGCCGAGACCGCGATAGAAATGGTCAACCTGAAGCGCTCGATTGGCGAGGTTCAGCCATGATTTGGAATGGAATGGTTTCATGCTTCGATTAGTTCTTCCCAAAGGGTCGTTGGAAAAGGCGACCCTTGATCTGTTCTCACAGGCCGATCTATCGGTTTCGCGCACCTCCGATGTGGACTACAGGGGTAAGATCGACGATCCTCGGATCAGCGAGGTCAGAATTCTGCGGCCTCAAGAGATTGCAAACTATGTTGCCGAGGGTCGATTCGACATTGGAATCACAGGAAGGGATTGGATCGAAGAGACCGGTGCAGACGTGGTCAGTCTTGGGGAGCTTCAGTATTCCAAGGCGACCTCGAATCCGATCCGGATCGTCCTGGCGGTGGCGAACGATTCGCCTGTTCAGTCAAACAGGGATCTCAAGCCAAACGTTCGTGTGTCGACAGAGTACCCTATCCTCACCAAGAGGTACTTTGAATCCCTTGGCATTTCGGCCCAGATATCGCTGTCGTACGGAGCAACAGAGGCAAAGGTTCCCGACATAGCAGATGCGATTGTCGAAATAACTGAGACAGGGCGTGCCATCAGGGCGGCTGGTCTTCGGATAATAGACACGGTACTCGTTTCTTATACCGAGGTAATTGCTAACCCAGATGCGGCGCGTGATCCGGTCAAGTTCCATGCCATGACTCAGATAATGACGCTGCTGACAGGAACCCTAAAGGCAAGAAAGAACGTTTTAGTCAAGCTCAATGTAGGTGAAGACGACCTCAACTCCGTAATAGCAACTATCCCGTTCATGAAGGCGCCGACAATCTCAAAGCTTTTTGGAGATGTCGGATATGCGGTCGAGGCGGTGGTCGCCAGATCGCAGATCAATACACTGATCCCCGCTCTCAAGGATGCGGGAGCAACAGATATTCTTGAGATCCCGCTCTCGAAGATCGTGCCCTAGATGCAGCTCAGTGCATTGCTGACGGTAAGCGGTAGGGGGGTGGTCAAGGAGTTTGACGAATCGGTCGGCCTTGGAGTCATAACCTCCTCTGACGGGAAGGATCTGCCTTTCCACTGCGTCATGATCAGCGACGGGACTCGGACCATAGAGATTGGCAGGCCAGTCTGTTTCCGGGTATTTGCTGCCGTCAAGGGTCGTGTGGAAGCAATTGAGGTAGGAAAGCTTTAGATCTTTTCCACCGGGTTGTCCGCCAGTGTCGAGACCTGCACAAAGGCCAGGCGAAGCTGAGCGAGCCCGTCGGTTATGGTCTGCTCGTGTTCCCCGAGACGTCCTTTGACGGATTCCACCAGCCCCGCCAGTGCGTCTATGGCCAGGGTCGCAGGGACCAGCCGAGGCGGATTCTCGGAAAGGTAAATGGCAGCTAGTTCGAACAACCCGAAGCAGTGGTTAGCGATGACGATCTCGGGTGGCGAGGAGAGGATCTCTTCTCGCATGCGATCTATCTCCTTCATCTTTTCCTCGTTTGCTTTTGCTTCGGATTGGTCCATTTGTTTCTCTGCGTCAGGGTTGCTAGGCATATGACATTTCTCCGCCGTGGTATCAAATGATGAGATGTGCTGATAAACTACTTCATTGAAGTTTATTGAGAAAGCGGAGCAAGCGGGTTTTAGCTCCCACCTTGTCGCTCTCAGGGTTGACTGGGTAGATTATAGGCTGGATCTTCTTTGGCCTTCGCTTTTTCGTTCACGGTTTGAAACTACGAAAGAGATTTTGTAGTTGGTGATGAAGGAGTGATGCCGAATAGTCGCACCCACAACAAACGAGCCTCGTATCAATGAGAGAATCAGAGCCAAAGAGGTTCGGCTTGTAGACCCGGAGGGGTCACAGCTTGGTATAAAGAGCCTCCAAGAAGCTTTGGCATTAGCCAGGGAGATGGATCTGGACCTCGTCGAGGTTGCTCCGATGGCTGTTCCCCCGGTCTGTCGGATCATGGATTACGGGAAGTACAAATTCGATGCCGCTCAGAAGGCGAAGGAATCCCGTCGCAAGTCCATGAGCACACAGATAAAGGAGATGAAATACCGGCCGAAGATCGGCTCCGGTGATTTTGAAACAAAGACAAGACAGGTGATCAAGTTCCTTCAGGAGGGTCACAAAGTCAAGATCACCATCATGTTTCGAGGGCGCGAACTCTACCATCCTGAACTCGGCAAGAGCATTCTGGACCGGATTGCAGAGGAGGCACAGAGTGTGGGCAAGGTTGAGACAATCCCCAAACTTGACGGCAGGAACATGATTATGGTGCTGGGTCCGGACAAGCGAAGTGCACCTAAATCCACGACTTCGAAAGATGAGCGCGGCTCATCAGAGCGATCTGGAGGGAACGGCAGATCGGGCGACGAGGCTCAGTAGTTTCGCACAACAGGGGACCCTCTGCCGCCGGTTCCGCCTTTTTCCAGGGCGGGACACCAACTGTCAAATTCGAGAGCCTGGCTTGAAAGCAATGCCGGCGAAATCAAGGAGTTTTAAGATGCCCAAGATCAAGACTGACCGAGGCGCAGCAAAGAGGTTCAAAATCACGGGAAGTGGCAAGTTGCGTCGCCGCAAGCCATACAGGTCGCACCTTCTGGAGAAGAAGGCGTCCACCAGGACGCGGCGTTTGGGGCGTGAAGCGGATGTTGCGAAAGGCGATCTTCGTCAGGTTCGGAGGATGCTGGGTATCTAGCTCTATTGGTTCAAAATTTCGTTTTCTAGGTCAGGAGTAAAGATGGCAAGGGTGAAAAGGGCGGTACATGCCAAGAAGCATCATAAGGCTGTACTGGAACAGGCCAAGGGCTATTACGGCAACAAGTCGCGAAGCTTCAGAGCTGCGAATGAGCAGGTTATGCACTCGATGGCATACGCATTCAGAGACAGAAGGGCGCGGAAAGGCGAGTTTCGGCAGCTTTGGATTCAGCGCATCAATGCCCAGGCGCGTGTCAACGGTATGAGTTATTCCCGCTTGGTAGCCGGTCTCAAAGCCGCGGAGATCACCATCGATCGAAAGGTGTTGGCAGAGATCGCAGTCACTGATCCCAATGCTTTTTCCGTCTTGGTTGAAAAGGCTCGTTCGGCACTTGCAGTTTCTAGTTAAGCAGGAGCTATTACGGCTAACACGCCCCTTTCTTTCAAGCATCACCGGATAGTTCGCCTTCGAAGGCTTCTTCGAAGGCGTTCTTTACGTGAAGCTGAGCACAAGTTTGTGATCGAAGGATCTCGCGCGGTCGAATCGGCACTCCAATCCGGCGTGGAGCTGGAGGCGATCTATTTTGAGCCGTCGACCAACGAGAGGGCGGCCAAGGTGCTGGAGCTGGCCTCGAAGATTGGATACCGCACCTACGAAGTGGCCTCGGGAACTTTGGAAAGGGCGTCTGACGCGGTGAGTCCGCAGACGGTTGCCGCAATAGCATCCTTTGTGGACCGAGACCTGCGCTTTGTCGAGCCCGACTCCCTTGTGATCGTGATGGCCGGTGTTAGGGATCCTGGGAATGCTGGGACAGTCATAAGGACGGCCCTTGCAGCCAGCGCCTCCGCCGTCATTCTTTGCGACCAGAGCGTCGACATCTACAATCCAAAGACTGTGCGTTCAAGCGCCGGTGCGATCTTCAGCGTTCCAATTTCAATTGCCTCGAGCTTCGAGGATGTGAGAGAGTATCTTAAATCCAGAGGGTACAGGATCGTGGGGACTTCATCTCATGCGAGCACTCCCTATTGGGAAGAGGAACTCTTTGGAAAGGTAGCTATCGTGCTTGGCAACGAGGGTAGCGGACTTGACAGGAGCTATGACCAGCTTTTCGACCGCATAATAGCCATACCTATGAATTTCAGAGCCGAATCTTTGAATGTGGGGGTTGCCGGGTCAATTCTTATGTTCGAGGGGATGCGGCAGAGGCTTACTCACCTGGGAAGTTGATGCTACGCGCAGCGAAGCTCAGAATCTACCCTTTCGCCAGCGGCTCCGGCGTCTCATCTCCGTAGCTTCTCTTTAACCTGTAACCGTTGTATCTGGCCAG
>JAJYVK010000251.1 GCA_021792075.1 Actinomycetes bacterium
GACGCCGCCAATATGATACGGGAGGCCGCAGTTGGCATAGGAAACATACGAGCTCTTTTCCAGGACAATTATTGACGCCTCGTGATCGAGCCTGCGCAGCCTTGTCGCTGCTGACATGCCTCCGGCGACCCCGC
Organism: Actinomycetes bacterium; assembly: GCA_021792075.1. Lineage (GTDB taxonomy): Bacteria > Actinomycetota > Acidimicrobiia > Acidimicrobiales > Acidimicrobiaceae > SCQM01. Next base: position 135 of record JAJYVK010000251.1, read on the forward strand.
CCACAATGACCACTTGTCTCATCGTCTATCCAATCTCTAGTTCCAACCGGTACCCACCTGAACAGTCTCGATCGACCCGAGAAGAGCTGAAGTCTCCTCACGAAAGCGCAAGCGACCTCTCTCCGGATACCTCATAGGGTATATTATAACTACAGGTCGTAACAATGCCGCTGGGCTTCAGCAAAGCTCTTTGGCCATGACCAAGCAGCCATTTGTCAATTAAAAGGTGATTTGGCGACCGCAAACGCGGCAGAGGGGCACTGACTCTTTACCATCACTGGCGGGCCAGAAGCCGACTGCTGGGGGTTCGTCGCCATTTCTCTGCTCTATTGCTACGCCCGAAAATGACAGGTTTCGCCGATTACCGGAGAGACCTATTCGACCACAAGGCGGTGGACCTGCCACGCCAGTCATCTGGGACCGTGCCAATAAGCCGATGCTGGCGATGACGCTTTGCCTTCGTCCGACATCAGCCGCTATCGTCTCATACGCCACCACCTGAGTGCTGCTAAGAGCAAGAAACTTGATTGCATTCTGCAGAGATGTCCAGCCCGTGCTGCCACTTCTGTCGGTGGCAGTCAGCGCGGCGATCCGGGGTCATCCTTTGTCTTTTGCAAATGCCATCGAAGCGTTTATCAGCTTCCAAGCGAGTTCGAGTTAGCAAAAATGTAACTGTAAGGCGGACCGGAATCGACGGGCGAGAGATTCCAGACAAGCGGACCTGTTGGGGTCACTAGCTTGTACACCCCAGTAACGGTAGAACCGACGGTTCAGGCCATGATGATATACACCTTCGATGTGATGAGATTCGAAGCAAGCGACACAGCTGTCACCTGGTTGCTCTGGTTGTCCTCTATTGATATTTGAAGTGGTTGGCCATCAATGCACCCGTCGAGTTCACATAGTCTTGAGCGCCTTTGAATGCCGCCTTTTCAGCTGCACATACCCATGCCGCGCTTCCTGTTTCAGACACCATGGCATGCAACACGTATGTCGACACTGACTTGGTGGTGGAGGCACCTGTGTTTGTCGAAGAGACCGAGGTCGAGCTTCCACATGCGGCGACTGCGAGCCCGAGCGCCAGCATGCCCACGGCAGTATTACATCCCAAGGCCGACAATCGGCCCTATTTCCATTAATTTTCGTCTTGCCAATCCTCTTTAAAAGTTTCCTCCCCAAAGAGCCGGCGCGGGATCACCACGCCAAAGAGTACCATCACTCCTGCGGAATGGATCAGACCAAGAGAGCCTGGGAAGTGCATGAGACTTCTTATATGTTCGGCTCCACGTTGGATGCTTCTCAGATTTCTCCCGCCGTCCAAGTACGTCAAGCGGTAGCCACCAAAGGGAAGGAATTTTGGTCCGGAGACACTGAAGGACCTTCATCGGAGCGAAACAGCCTGTACTTATGAAATAATCTTCGTCATTGCTTGACTAGATTGGAGTTTGCAACTTATCTTTGTCCTATGTGGGAAATCTGACAGGGCCTGAAGCGACGACGAATGGCCGGCGGAGTTGATAGGGCCACATTTGACAGTCAAGGCATCGTTTGGGGGTTACAAATCTTATCGGCTAAGGAAAGTTGTGGTGGGCCAGCCCGGCAACGTTCCACACCAGAATCTATTGTGAAATCAGCTGGCAGACCGATATTGCGATTCTCAAGTGATCTCGGATTTTCCGGGCATCGAAAGAAGTCGTGGGCGGCATCGATTGATCGAGGTAAAAAGCCTAGAGCTCTGCAATTTTGGCACCGCAGTTTTGCAGGTGGACAATTCATTTCGGCTAGGCCATGTCTGTCCTTCTCAACGGAGCAGGATGAACGGGCAACAGACTTCTGGCGGCTTCGCCGATTTTCGAAGTTGCCTTTCGCCGGTGGCGAGCCTGAAGGTCTAAACTCTCGGCGCTTCCACAGATGCCCACCACAGTCGGCATTGCCGGTGCCCCCGCCGCCCGCAGGGGACACCGTAGCTGGCAGTGCCTCGGGAAAAAAGAACGCGGGCGAGAAAAGACCGCGGTCACTGGACCTCTTAGTCGGAGTTCCGGCCACACCAACAGACCTTTCGGTGGCCAGCACACAAGCCGCAACAGGATCAGAGATGATCAAAGCAGGGTTACAATCAACTTATATTTGGGAGAAATGAATGCCAGACACAACTCCGAGACTGCTTGAGGGTATAAGGGTCATTGAAATGGCCAGTTACATAAGCGGGCCGCTTGCTGGTTCGATCATCGCCGAGTTAGGTGCGGAGGTGGTCAAGCTCGAGCACCCGCCAACTGGAGATCCGTTCCGCGGATGGGGATCTGCCGAAAGTCCGCGGGCAAGCTTCATAGCGTACAATGCCAGCAAGGCCAGCGTATGCGTCGACTGGACCAGCGAGAGAGCCTGGTTCGACGAGCTGCTGCGAAGCTCTGATGTCCTTTTGTCGAACTTTCGACCGGCCACACAGGAAAAGCTAGGTCTCACCTATGACCACCTGAAAAAGATCAACAGCCAGCTCATTGTATGCAACATAACCGGGTTTGGCAGAACAGGAAACTACGCCGACCGACCCTGCTATGATGCAGTAGCCCAGGCAATGTCAGGCCTGATGTCTCAGCTCACCGACACCGACCAGCCGCAGTGTGTGGGGCCTCCCCTATCGGACAGCGTCGCTGGACTCTACTCCACCATCGCGATTTTGGCCGCGCTGGTTGAGCGGCAGCACACCGGGGAAGGAAGAGGAGTAGACGTGTCGATGGTCGGCGCTAGCCTCTCTTTGATCAGGAACGCCGTTGGAAGCGAACTGCTGGAATCAGCACCCTCCGGCAAGCAGACTCGAGCAATGAGTTCACAGTCCTACGCCTTTGTCGGGCAAGATGGAAAGGGATTCGTGGTCCATCTTTCCACGCCGCAAAAGTTCTGGGTTGGCCTCCTCGACACGGTAGGCAGGGCTGAACTGGCGAACGACGAGAGATTCAAGGACAAAAAGAGCAGGATTCGCCATTACGCAGAGCTGCAGCATGAACTTCAATCTGAATTCTCCAAGGCAACCCGTGATGAGTGGCTTTCCAGACTCAGCGAGCACGACGTTCCTTGCGGGCCGATCCTCTCCCCTGCTGAAGCGGCCTCTAACCCCTTGATGATTAAAGTCTTGCCAGACCCAGCAGAGCAGTTTGAACTAGCCAAGCGCAGCTGGCTGGAGGGGCTGGCTTCCGATACAAAAGGCGAGGCCCCCAGTGTTGGCGGCGACAACGAACGTTTCGGATTGGCGCCCTTCCAGACAACCTGAGAGGGTCGAAGGCTGAACGCTCCCAACAGGCGGCAGCCTGGGACTGCGGCTCGCTGGATAACACTGTCGATCTCGAACTGAGAGAATAAGAGTACTGAGAGTATTGAGCTGGGGGAAAGTCCGATCTATCGGCTGCCCTAATCATGGGAAAGGGAACGCAGAAGTGAAGGAAATCAGATTCGTAGACACCACGATAAGGGACGGGCATCAAAGCCTGTGGGCGATGAACATGAGGACTCGCCACATGCTAACAGCCATGCCATATCTCGACGCCGCTGGCTTCGAAAGCATCGAATTCATTGCTGCAGGGGCCGCGTTCAAAAAACTTGTTCGTCACCTGAACGAGAACCCGTGGGACTGGATCAAAGGCGGAGCTGCGGCAGCAAAGAACACCCCTCTTCGCTGGCATGGCGATGTCGTGGGCAGAACCATGAGCGGCTATATCCCATTGGCGATCGGCGAACTAATAACAAAGAAAGTTGTTGACATGGGAATCCGATACACCAGAATCGGAAACAAATGGAACGACTTCTCCACCATGGGGACGCAGATTCGCCGCTTCAACAAGGCGGGCATGACCCCTATCGTAAACATCATCTACTCTGTCTCGCCCCGCCACACCGACGAGTACTACGTGCAAAGAACGAAGGATGCAGCTGCGATGCAGCCATACCGGCTCTGCTTCAAAGACGTCGGCGGGCTGCTCACCCCGGATAGGATCCATCAGCTGATACCGAAACTCTTGGAGGCGGCCCCTGGTATTACATGGGAGTTTCACGGCCAC
>JAJYVK010000252.1 GCA_021792075.1 Actinomycetes bacterium
TAGGTATTGTCGGCCTCGCCCCAGTCAAACACGGAGACAATATTTGGATGAGAGAGATTAGCGGCGGCTTGAGCCTCTCGCCTGAAGCGCTCGACGAAAGATACGTTCACCGAGAGTTCCGGGAACAGCACCTTCAGCGCTACCGGCCTATCCAAAAGCTGATCCTTAGCCATGAAAACTTCGGCCATGCCACCACGAGCGATCTTTTGGATCAGCTCGTACCTTCCGCCGTATGGCTTATTTTCTGTTGGGAGCATTGCTTCTACATGCCTTCTCTATCAGGAAAGCCCTAGGGCCGTCTGGATCATGGACTTTATTATCGGTCCTGCATATTGGGCACCGGTCGAACTTGACGAGAGACCCTTCTGAGCGGGAACTACCACAGCGACAGCTATCTTGGGATTCTGGGCAGGGGCAAAGGCTACCATCCAGTTGTCAGATCCAGAAAGTGACAGGTTGTTGGATGCGGTCAGGTTTGTCTGTGCTGTCCCTGTCTTCGCTGCTATCTCCACCCCTGGAATGGCAATACCCTGTGCGGTTCCATTCTTGACGACGCCTACCATGAGCTGCGTGACCTGCGAAGCGGTCGCTGCTGAGGTGGCCTGCCTCCAAATCTTAGGTACAAAGTTCTTCACAATCTGGTCTTGATAATTCCTTACCTGGCTCATCAGATGAGGCGTCATAATTGCGCCGTGATCTGCAATCCCAGCGCCCACGAGAGCCATCTGAAGTGCCGTTGCTGAAACGTTCTCTTGTCCGATTGCTGAGTATGCGAGACCAGGTATATTTCGGGCAAACGAACTCGCCTTCGGAAACTGGGCCGCCGCAGCGCCCGGTAAATCAATCGGCGGAACCTGATCGAATCCAAATGAGAAAGCTTCATTATACAGGTTCTGAGCTCCCAGCTGCATTCCAATCTGAGCATAGGTCGTATCACAGCTGACTGCCAACGCGTTGGCCAGAGAGCCGCCACAACTCTCGTGCGCATAGTTCGAAAGTGTGTTGGTAGTGTCGGGAAGATTGATCTGGGTTTGATACGGGAACGTTTCCGACGCGATCTGAGGCGAATGGTCAAAGACAGCGGAAGTGGTAACAATCTTGAAGGTTGATCCTGGAGGATATGCCCTCGCGATAGCCCTGTTCAACATAGGTTGGCTGGGGTCGCTCTGCAGAGAATGCCAAGCCGCCTCGACCGCAGTCGCATTGTGGGACGCCAGCTGATTTGGATCGTACGAGGGGTTCGAGTACAACGCAAGTATCGCCCCGGTTGACGGGTCGATCGCCACGACCGCACCTTTCAATGAACCAAGGGCTTTCTGTGCCTCGGCCTGCAACTTGGAGGAAATCGTCAGAACAACGGTGTCGGTGACATACTTCTGTTGCTGCGAAAATATATCCGAAAGCGACTTGATAGGGTTCGGCTGAGCAACGAGATACTGGTTGTAACTCGATTCGATTCCGCTAGTGCCGTATATGAGAGAGTAAAACCCGGTCACGTCGGCATACAAAGGCCCGTTTGAGTAGACCCTTTGATAGTGGTACTGATCAGATACAGGCACTGATCGAGCCAAAACGGTTCCATTCCTAGCTACGATCGACCCTCGCGGCTCTACGTTGGTGGAGGAGGCGGTCAGAGCGTTGCCAGGTTTGTTGTCTAGCTTGCTGGCTTGCAAAACCTGAATATTGTTCAGCTGGAGGAATAAAACCGCAAACAAGATTGCGAGGAATACTCCCATGCTTCTGATCCGTCTATCCACTTCCGCTAGCCACCGTAGTTGGATTTACAGCTGGCAAAGTCGTGGTGGGCGATGGCACCGTAGCCGAGCTGATCTGGCTCGATTCGCTCGATAGACGATCGACGTATGCCAAAGCGGCAGCCAAAGATGGCTCAGACACCCCCTTCTCGAGATCGGGAAGATGGTAAGGTGCCACCTGATTTTCATTAAGCTTGGTCTCTTTCACCAGGGTCGGGTTATACCAGAGGAGTCCGCCAGGTCTTCCTCTGTATATCGAGACTCTGGAGCTATCAAGGCCCACGAAGTAGGAATGGTTGGCATAGATTCCAATTGCGCTTACCCCCACCGCCAGCACAATGGCCAGGATGAGAAGAAATATGAGGCTCCTCAGAAACGAACCGAAACGCAACTTTCTTTCCGTGGCCCTTTTCGGGAGAGGCATGGGAATTGCGGAAAGTTCGGGTGATCTGGTGGTAGCAGAGGTGATGACAGGGTTGACCCTGACGGCTGAACCGGCGTACTTTTGCGCGTTGTCACGAGCTCTCTGCTCCCTCTCTTTGTCTTCCCGCTCCTTTTGAAGCTGAGACACACTTATGAAATGATCACGCTCGACAATATCGGTCCCCACCGCCCGCGTCGCGTTTTGCAGGCGCTCTCGCATTTTGGTCTGGCTGGGAAGTTCGACGATCCTCGATTTTTCGTTGCCGCCCATGGTCGAAGCGGCTGACGCGACGGTTGAGACCTTCACCACTATGCAGGTGACGTTGTCAGAGCCGCCATTATTCAATGCACCGTTCACCAGCTCCTGCGCCAGCTCGTCTGTCGGCTCCTGCTTGGCCAGGATCTGGACGATCTCAGGGTCTGTCATCTCGTTGGTCAGACCGTCGCTACACAGAAGATAAAGGTCGCTCTCTTTGGGCTCGATCTTCCAGTGATCAATCTCGACTTCCGGATCCACGCCAAGTGCGCGAGTGAGGATGTGCCGGGCCCTGTGGTTCCCGGCCTGCTCCCTCGTAATCTCCCCTGACCTAAGCATCTCGGAAATCAGGGTGTGATCGTCGGTCAGTTGGTAAAGCTCCCCGCTTCTAAACAAGTACCCCCTTGAGTCTCCTACATTCACCAAATTGAGCTGATACTTGTTTTCATCCTCAGAAACCGACAATACACAGAGAGTGGTGCCCATCCCAGCGAGCTTCGGTTCACGCAAGGCGCGGGCTAGGATCGCCGAGTTCGCCTTGCGCACCACGTCCACGATATTAGGGCTATTTTCAGTCTCAGAAAATGCCTCGGCGAAGACATCGATCGCCATCTTTGAGGCTATCTCACCGCCGACGTGGCCTCCCATCCCGTCAGCGACGGCAAAAACGGCGCCATCTGCAAGGTAAGAGTCTTGGTTATTTTTTCTGATGCGGCCCGTATCACTTGCCACACCCCAAGAAAGTGATATCAAAGGCTAACCTCAAATATGGTCTGGCCTATCTGCAACCGGTCTCCTGACACAATACTCTGAGAACCCGAGAGTTTCTTCCCATTGACGTAGGTTCCGTTCGTCGAATTCAGATCCTCCACGCGCCATTCATTCGAATGCTGGTAGATCCGTGCATGTACGCTTGAAGCATAGGTATCCCTGGCCATCGAGATGTTGCAGCCCTGGCCCCTTCCCAAAGTCATAGATTCGCTCATCATAAACTCGGCCCCTTTGACCAGAGCTCCTCCGGAGAGCACGATCAGCCTTGGCTGACCTAGAGAACCCCCGCCTTTTCTTGTCCTACCACTTTTTTCCCTTACTGGAGCGGTGGCAGGCGGAGCCTGCGGCGCAGCTACCGCTATCGAACTGCGCTGGGGCCGCGATTCGACCCAAATCGCTCGCAGGACTCTAACGAAGAATAGCCATATTAGCGCGATAAGAAGGTACTTGAATAGATTCAGGAGTTGAACCGGCATGACTAGTTTTCCATAAATACTATTTTGGCGCCGCCTATGACAATCTCATCCTGATTGTGAAGTCCTGTTCTTGAAATGCGTACGCCGTTGACGTAGGTCCCATTGGTCGAGCCGAGATCGGTCAGAATGACCTGGTCCTGGTCGACGAATATCTGAGCGTGTTGCCGAGATACCTTTGGATCGTCAATAACTAAGGTAGACCCTGGCATTCGACCTATGGTAACAGCCTGCTTCTCCACCGCTACCTTCATGCCATTTGGCAGCAACAAAAAGCCGCCAACCAGAAAATTCTCCTCCTCATTGAATTCCGGCTCGATCGAAAAGGTACTCGGCTTGTATGAACCCTCCTCAACCAGCTTCACCGTAACAGGTCCTGGTAGCCTGTAGTGATTCTGCGAGCAGTGATCCACGACCAATTTCTCGAGTTCACTGCACACGGTCAATGAAAATCCTTCAAGATCGGCGTAGTCGCGGGAGGACAGGATGATACCGAAGCTGTTCGGA
>JAJYVK010000253.1 GCA_021792075.1 Actinomycetes bacterium
GCGCTGAGGTCGATAATCAGGACGGACACAGGACTAGCCGTCATTGACGGGTGCAGGTAGCTCAAAAATAGCCATCGACCAGGTCAAGCTTTGGGCTCCCGGGCTACATAAGACCAGGGCCAGCCCCCTCCAAGGATCCTCTCATTATGAGCGCTATACCTGGACTGAAAAAGTGACGCCGCGTCACTTTTTCAGTCTGTGGGCCACATAAAGTCCCTGGTCACGGAGCATCATTATGTTTTGTACAAAACGCGAGAAGGCAGTGTAAGCTACCTCCTCGCGCGGGTCAGGAAGAGCTACCGTGCCTTGCCTGCTTCGGCCACGAACTCATGGCCGGCATAGCTACTCAGAGCAGCGCCAATTAAGGCACCGATTGGTCCTCCTCCTAAGAGTGCCCCTAAGACACCCCCAAGCAAGCCCCCTATACCGGCGCCTACTACTTTCGCGCCTTCATTTGAATTTGTTGCCATATTTCATCACCCCCTTTCTCCTTTCTAGTTGACCTTGGAGTTCATGCGTTTGACTCGCCTACGTGCAGCCGTGACGTTCAGCCGATACTTAACCATCTTTTCGCTGACCTGGAACCGTGATCCCGCCTCGCTGAGGGACATTTCACTCCTTACGATCCAAAGTGCCGCTTCTTCTGTAATAAGCAACGCTCCTCCTAGAAACTCTGCCTCGTCCTCAATGTCCTGGTTCCAGAGGCGACAACCTCTGTCGTCGAGAGGTGGCGAGGGGTCATGTAGCAAAAGCGCGTGAGCTAGTTCGTGAGCAAGATTGCTCACCTGCCGACCGAGGGAGTGATAATCATTGTGGACGATGCAGCGCCTGGTGCCAGCAAAAACGGTAAGAGCAGAAAATGTATCCGGATCGATCTGCTGGAAAAAATGCACAGCTTCCGCTGCATCCTTATGGAGCTCGGAAAGCGGCGTCACAGGTATGCCTAAAGAACCGGCTAGGGCAAAAGGGTCTAGAGCATCCAACGGCGTAAGCCCGAGTTCCTTTCTAGCTTGACGGGCGATCGAATTCGCCTCCCTCTTGAATCCATAACGGTATGTCATGTCAGGTCTTTCTGAGCCTGTCGTACATAGCTTTAACCACCTCATCCAGAGCCTTGGCCGCCTCTGGTGATAGGTTTCGGTCACCGCGAAGGTACGTCGAGATCATTGCCAACGTCTCTACGGACGGCTTCTCCTCATCCGAACGAACGAACTCGTCTGCATTGAGCCCAGACCAGGCACAGAGCGCTGCAAGCCCATCCACATCGGGACGCTTTCCCTGCGCCATCCTTGTCAAGGTAGATGCAGCTACTCCTGACTGGGCCGCTACTTGCTTCCAGTTGAGGTTCCGACCGCGGCGGACACCGTCGAGGGCTGCATAGAACGCCTCTGAGTCGAACCAACCCTTCTTGCCCATTTTGTTGCTCACCAGCTCCTTCCAAACCGGACCCTGCTATCCAGTTCAAGACACGTAACAATTGCATTCTAGCAATTCACCACCGGCTTTGCAATACAGCTCAAGAGGCTGAGGCATGAATGGTAGAGCCGAGACGCTACAAAGGGCTGCTTCGCCCTGGTAATCCTGCAGAACGTCGACGTCTTGTCATGGCTCCCAGCTCATCCTCCGTGTCTTTCCCAGCCCGCGATCCGAGAAGAAAACTGGGTGATAAACACGGTCCACCCCATAACCAAGGTAAAGGAAGCAATGGAGAACTTCCTAGCCGTCTTTCCCTCCAGCGCCGATCACACCCACGCCAAGATCATTTACTTTCACAGCAACCACTTCCCTGAGGATGGCGACCATCACTGTCCCGGCTGCTAAGAAAGCAGGATCGACTATAAGCCCCGTAGTCCATAAAGCGCCTGAGACATCTGGTCTGCTGGTGGCCGTGATCGTGCGAGCGCTCGCACCTGGTCGGATGACGCTTCGAACGTGGTCGCACCACGCCGGACATAGTATTTCGGATGAGCAGCATGGATCCCATAGGCTGGCCTATCACCCTGATCGACAGCTAGCACAATGATGTCGATTGGATTACCGTCGTTGCTTACGTAAGATACTCGTTCTACCCCGAAGTGAGGCAGAGGCGTCACTGTCGATGACACGAATTGGCTAATCTCGTCGCATTTCTTCTGAGTATCGACTTCACCAAGCCCGACTATAGCGCCATCGTCTGCCACACCGAAAAGGATATGTCCACCATCCCCATTCGCGAAAGCAGCCACCGTTGCACATACCTTATCACGCGACTTCGTTCCGGGCGCTGGAACCTCACTCTTGAACTCAACGGTCGGTCCCTCACCTCCGGATACAAGCGCCTCTAGCTCGGTAGTTGGCTCGACGACAACCTCGACACCCGGATCAGCGTTGAGAGCGTTGGGATAGTTGATGAATTTCCGATCAATCCACTCCGACTGCTTCTTTAACACGACCCATGCTCCGGTCGGCAGCCCGTGCGGCAGCGCGAAGCGCACGACCTGTGGTGAAATATGCGAGAGCTCCGTAGTTGGCCCAGGCACCATGGACGCAAGCTCTACGGTCATGCCGTCAAGGGCATCCCCTTCGAGGTGAACCTCAATATCTGTCGATCCAATCAGGACCTTCGCGATTCGACCTCTGAGGTCTGCCTGTTGGAACACAAAGGTCTTATAATCAATAGACACGCTCGGGCCGAGATCGAACCCAAAATAGGCCGCTACCGCCTCCCTAAATGAAATAAAGGATGGACCCCCTCCGATTAGGGATCCAAACCGTGTTTCAGATGCCGACAGGCGCAATGGCAGGTCATAAATCGTCGATGGCCACTTGGCTCGCGCGAAGAGCCTATTTTTCGGCATGCTCGCTAGCTTTTCCCATTGAACCAATTGATCATCGAGTGTTTCGGCAAGCCGGACGTTGACTCCATCTATTTCAGCCTCGTGAGACCGAAGCCATGCTGCACCCTCAATGCCTGATATCTGACATGAGAGAAAGACAACCTCGTCATACCTCCAGCGACTCTGTTTCCAACTTTCTGGCACAACCCCGCTAGTCATCTCGACATGCGTGGCATTCCACTGGTCGTCACGCCGCACAGCAGCTACACGCACCCACAGCGTGGCCTGGGCTTCAACTAGCTCTATGACATCGGCAGCCGGTAGTTGACCAGACTCAATCACAGTGTGATCTCTGCTGCCATGAGTTCGGCCTGCTGCATAACGAGCTGGACTGCATTCTCCTGCTTGTCAGGAGGGTATTGGTACTTCTTTAAAAGCCGACGGATGTGTCGCCGCAGGGACGCCCGAACCTGTTCTTTTTTGTCCCAATCGACTGTCGCATTGGCCCGTACGACATCTACCAACTCCTGCGCGATCTTCTTGAGCACTTCATCGCCAAGTTCCATTACCGCCGAATCGTTTTGGCAGACGGCATCATAGAAGGCAAGTTCATTATCTTGGAGTCCAAGCGCTGTTCCTCGGTCGTGCTCGGCCTTTATCTGCTTTGCCAACTCCACTAGTTCGGCGATCACCTCAGCCGCCGTAAGCGATCGGTTGTTGTAGGCACGCATAGCCCGTTCCAACATCTCCGAGAACTTTCGTTCAGCAACGATGTTCCGTTTCGACAAGGAGCGCACCTCTTTGGAAAGCAGACGCCGTAACAGTTCTATCTGCACGTTCGGATGGGGGTTCGTCGAAAGCCTCTTCGCGAACTCCCCATCCTCCCCGTCAATGATGCTGAGATCCGGACGTCCTATGCCAGAGGCCTCATAGATGTCAATAACCCCCGCTGGTGTCACAGCATCAGAGATGACCTGACGAATAGCGGTCTCCAACTCAGCATCGTCCTCGCTCCCTGCCCGATCCGCGGCCCGTGCCCGTCGCAACTCGACGGCGACTGCCTGAAAGAACGCAAGATCATCTCGGTACGAGTCAGCCTCTGGCGACGAAACAGCAAGGGTGAAGCTCTGTTTTGCCATTCGGACATGGTTGAGAAAGCGCTCGGGGAGTTCCATGTCTATCCCTCTGAGAAGGTGCTCCAGGGCTGCCATAATCGCCTCGATTCGGGCTTGATCGCTACCCGACTCTAAGGCTTCTCTCCAGGGACAGCCGTAGAGCAACTCACAGCAGATCTCATGGTGCTCCTCTAGGAGAGCAAGCGCCTCGTCGACCGGGGCACCGACTTCTTGTCGGTCA
>JAJYVK010000254.1 GCA_021792075.1 Actinomycetes bacterium
GATGAAGGCAAACTCCGCTTCGTCTCCATTGGATGCAACGACCGCCAAAACCGCGGATATTATGTCCGGATCGATGTTGGACTCGATCGACATCTCCTTGACGAAGAGGTCTTTGCAGTCTGCAATCGTCTCGCTGTCCTGTCCAATCGTGCCCATGGCTTGAATAACCGCCGCGCGAAGTCTCGAAGTGCCCTCCTTTTCTCCCTCTTGCGCTTCAAAGCCGACCTCTTCCAGGATCGGTGTCAAGGCTTCTCGGCATCTAGCTGCGACGAACTTGCGTCCTTCTGAGGGCATCATCAGGTCCATGAGGGTGAGGGCAGATATCACGAGTTCCCAGAGGTTGGGATCCCTCTCATCTTTGATGGCTCTCATCAACTCGAAAAATGATTCCACCCCTTTTTGAAGTGACACGGTCTGGGCCCATATGTCATTGGCCAGATTGAATTTTTCTAGGTCACTCAACTGTGAGAAATTCGAGAGAACCCTGTTTGCCAGCTCGTCATCATAGCTAATCCGGAAAAATCCCCATCCGCCCGCATTTGCTATTACGAGATCATTCGCGTTCTCGAGGTGTAGCGAAGCCGGTTCCGAGTCGAGCAGAAACTTGTGCTCACGGCTTCCAATCCGGACGCTCATTGGCACCTTCCACGAGCTTCCGATTTGTGACTCTCCCTTCTCCATGTTTGCTTTGGAAAGGTCGGTGAGATATGAGAACGGTTCTTGGCTGATGCTCACCTCCGATCCGTTCAATCCAACACTGATGATCGGGTAGCCTCCCTGGAAGACCCAGTCGACCATCGTTTGTGCTATCGGCTCTTTGCTGGCCTCTTCGAGGGCATTCCAGAGATCCGTCGTCTCTGCATTGGCGAACTTATGGGAATTCAGGTAGTGGGTGATTCCGGCCCTGAACGTGTCAGGTCCGAGATATCGCTCCAGCATGCGAAGCACGCTGGCCCCCTTCTCGTAGGTTAGAACGTCGAACATGCCGTCGGCATCGGATGGCTTGACCACCTCAAACTCAATAGGCCTGGTGTTGTGCAAGCCGTCAGTAGCTAGTGCAGCACCCTTGGAAAGGCCGAAAGAGACCCACCTGTTCCAGCTCGGACTGAAGTCGTCGGTGGCTAGGAGCTCCATGAAAGTTGCGAAAGCTTCGTTTAGCCAAAGACCGTTCCACCACTTCATTGTAACGAGATCGCCAAACCACATATGTGCGATCTCGTGGCTTATAACATCAACTATTCGTTCTAGTTCCGGACGTGATGATCTCTCTGGGTCGACGAGTAACAGAGTCTCTCTGAAGGTGACTGCACCGAGATTTTCCATCGCTCCAAAGGCGAAATCCGGAATCGCTATAAGGTCGAGCTTGTGCCCGGAGTAAGGTATTGAAAACCATTCCGTGAAAAACTCGAGTGCGTGAGCCGCTACCTCCTTGGCGTACCGGTGCAGGTGGCTCTGGCCTGGCTTGGAGATGATCCTGATTGGGGTTTCCCCGCTCAGGTATGGTTCCGAAGCCTCCATGGGGCCTACGATGAAGGCCACAAGGTAGGTCGACATGGGAATTGTGTCCTGGAAGGAAACCCTCTTATACCCATCTCCAAGGTCCAAGGTCCGACTTTCCGGCGCGTTTGACACGGCCAAGAAATCCCGGGGAGCCTCCAACTCAATGCTGAAGACCGCTTTAAGATCGGGCTCGTCGAAGCAGGGGAACGCTTTCCGTGCATCAGTGGCCTCGAACTGTGTCGTTGCTATGAAAAGCTCCTCGCCATTTTCACCGATGAACCTGCTTCTGTAAAAGCCGGAAAGCCGGTCATTGAGGGAACCCCCAAACGCGATTTCGAGGGTTGCTTCCCCAGGGGCAAGGGTGGAATCGAAAGACAGTGTGGCTCGCTCCAAACCAGGGTCAAGTGCCACTCGGCAGTCTTGAGTCACCCCATTCTGGGCCACCTTGGCGGAGCTTATATCAAGTTCCGCAGCGTTGAGCACGATGGAGTTCGATGACTCGTTCAAAGCAAGCTGTATCGATTCCCAGCCGGTGAAGTTGAAGCTTTCAAAGCTGGGTCTTAGCCTTATCGTGTATTTGTTAGGTACTATGTTTCTTGGCAGTCTGAAGTTGGTTGAAGTATCCACAGAGGTTACCGTAGCTGATCCTGACCAAAATTGGAAGCCATGATTTTGCCGACTGACAAATATCTATTTCGAGTGGCCCAAAGGGCCAAGAAGTTCGACTAGCGGATACTGGATGTGTATAAATGGGGAATGACTCGAGGCGCTCTTACGAGGTAGTCGCTCTCGGCAGTGCGATCGTAGATATGTTCTGCAAGGTTCCGGAGGGCTATGTTGAACAGCTCGGAATTCGCAAGGGTTCGATGCAGCTTGTGGGTCCGGATTTGGCAAGTTCGGTTATAGATGTGTTAGGAGAGGTTGAGGTGAGGGGCGGGGGATCTGCTGCGAACACTCTTGTTGGAGTGGCCTCTCTTGGGCATAGAGTTGCCCTGATCGCCAGGACCGACCAGGACGATTTTGGTAAGCAGTATGTCGCGGATCTCGAAGCCGTCGGCGTGAGGGTCGTCCGACCCTATGAGAAGAACGATCTCGGGACCGGCCGTTGCCTGGTCATGGTCACCCCAGACGGCGAGCGGACTATGGCCACCTGGTTGGGGGCAGCGTCGCATCTTCGCCTTGACGACCACGCTAAAGCAGTAATAGCCGATTCCGAGCTTCTTTACATTGAGGGCTATCTCTACGATCTGGAGATAACCAAGGCGCAGATACACGCCGCTATTGACATCGCGATTCAAAATGACGTCCGGATCGCCCTGTCGCTATCGGATCCATTTTGCGTCTTGAGGCACCGTGACGAGTTTCTCGACCTTATAGATGGTCCAGTATCGATTCTTTTTGCCAATCGCGAGGAGTCTCAGCTACTTACTGGAATGGATGGCGTCGAGCAGATAGTGGAGAGCCTGCGTGCAAAATCTTTGAAAGGCGCAGTTACACTTGGCGCCTCTGGTGCCGTCGCTTATGGAGCTTCAGGTAGTTTCTACGTACCTGCGCGCAAAGTGGATCCTGTTGTCGATACCACTGGTGCCGGAGATCTTTTTGCGGCTGGCTATCTGCACGGTGTCCTTAGCCTCGATCAAAAAGATGTCGAGGGGTGCGGCCTCTATGGAGTCGTTTGTTCAGCAGAGGTGGTGTCTCATTTTGGGGCGCGGCCTGACACGGATCTTCAGAACCTGCTGGTCAACGGCTTATGAGATTGGTGGTGTCACTCTGAGGCGTTGGGGAAGTACTTGATCGGCTGGTCGCTCAGCCGGACAAGCATCGAGGCTATCCAAGGCCCTAGTGGAGCCATTAGGCTTACCATCTCCTCTTTTGCTGAAAGAACGCTCTCTTCGATGAGGATGCTTCCTTCGAAGCCCACCTCAAGCTCGAACACATTTTTGAAGCCCTCATCGAGAAGGTTTTCGCTGGCTATCACAGATGACCGCTCCAAGAGGAATTCGATAAGAGGGGAGGATCTCTCGTCGAGTGCGGATAGCACCGCTCCGATCGGAGCTGGCTCAATCATGTTGACCACACGAACGACGAGTTCGATCCCGGTCTCCAACGATTCTGGCTCGCTTTCTCCGATTATCCAGGACCTGTATATGCTTTGGCTCCAGACGGGCCATTCCAGATTGATATCGACCCTGAGATTCGGAGGTCTGATCTCACCTGGTAGGGCGTAGGAGTTTTCATAGTGCATATCGCCTAGGAAGAGATCCTGTAGCAGATGCTCCTGATTTGGCAGCTGTTCGATCATGGCCGATTCAAGGCTTTCATGCATCGCACTGATCAGATCGATAAAAACATGGTCAATCATGTCTGAATTACTCTAATGGATAGGCTAGTTTTGGCTTTCGTGGAAAGCAGATGGATAGATAGACGGGTAATCTCATACGCGCATCGTGGTGGATCGTTCGAAGCACCTCCCAGTACAATTGGAGCGCTCGAGCATGCATGCCAGGTTGGAGTGTCCGGGCTGGAGCTAGATGTGCACTCCACCGCCGACGGTGTGCTCGTATGCTGTCATGACGATGTGGTCGATACGACCACCAACGGAACAGGCAGAATCTCCAAACTAACATGGCCCCAGATCTCGGAGCTTAATGCGGGATAC
>JAJYVK010000255.1 GCA_021792075.1 Actinomycetes bacterium
CAGATCCGGCCCGCGTCGACGCGTTCGAGATGATTGATACAGCGAAGAAGCGTCGATTTTCCGGATCCGGAGGCACCCATTACGCAGAGCACTTGGTGTGGCCAAAGTTCGAAACTCACGCCCCGTAGTACGGAGGTGGATTCGTAAGATTTCCAGACGTCTTCGACGCGTACAATAGGTCGGTCCGCTTTGACGCCGCGGTCCCCGGGAGCCTCGGTCATCGGTGGTCTTGGCGCGCGATCATGTCGCGCAGGTCGTCATGGAACCGCAGTGCACCTCGGAGGTACGCGCGGGCGGGTCGGCGACGAGTGGCCCGTGTCGCACCGATGCTGCGGCCAAAATAACGCTCGATGCGCATCTGCCCAAGAGTCAACACAGTCG
Source organism: Actinomycetes bacterium (assembly GCA_021792075.1). Lineage (GTDB taxonomy): Bacteria > Actinomycetota > Acidimicrobiia > Acidimicrobiales > Acidimicrobiaceae > SCQM01. The sequence goes on from JAJYVK010000255.1 coordinate 382, forward strand.
TAACGACGAGATACCAGAGACTGGCCACGATCAACAGCGGTATCGTCTGAAACGTTCTTTCGTAGACGATCTCGGCCGAATAGAGCAGTTCTGCTAGAGAGATCACGCTGACGAGCGAAGTGGTCTTCAACATTCCGATGGTTTCGTTGCCCGTCGGCGGGATGATGACCCTCATTGCTTGGGGAAGGACGATACCTTTCATCGTCTTCAGGCGCGAGAGGCCGAGTGCGTAGGCGGCGTCGGTCTGGCCCTTGTCCACCGAGAGGATCCCGGCCCGGACGATCTCCGCCATATAAGCGCCTTCGTTGAGTCCGAGACCGAGCAGCGCGGCAGCGATGGGCGTGACGAGTGCGTTGGTGGATCCCCCCACGAAAGTCGGACCGAACGGGATGCCAATGGAGACGCGAGGGTAGAGGGCAGAGATGTTGTACCAGAAGATGAGTTGTACGAGGATCGGAGTTCCTCGGAAGAACCAGATGTACAGGGCGCTGCCCTTGGCCAAGATCGGGTTGGGAGAGAGGCGCATGACGGCGAGAATTACGCCGACGGCGACGCCGATCAGCATCGCCAGGGCGGTGAGCTCCAAGGTGAGCCCGAGCCCCTTCAACATGAGAAGGGATCCGAAATACTGGCCGACGATGGCCCACTGGTATCGCGGGTCGGTGACCAGGGAGTGCACGAGCATGGCGAACAGGATGGCGATGACGACAACGGCGACCCACCGTCCTGGGTGGCGGACTGGAACGATCTCGGCCTGGATTGGCGGACCACCAAACGCTGCGCTCCCCTGAATAGAGGGCGGTGCAACGGTCAACTTGTTTCCGTTCGCCGAAGACTCCTCAATCATGCGCCCTGGTACCACCCGCTGTTCATCGACTCCCTAGCCTCCTGTGACTGTGACGGCATGGTTGATCGTAACCTTGCGAAGCATCTGACGCTTGACGCCCCACTTGGTGAAGATTCTCTTATAGGTACCGTTTCCGATCAGAATTTTGAGCGCCGCTTCAACAGGCTTAAGGAGCTTGGAGGTCTTCGAGAAGGCGATCCCGTACAGACCTGTGATCCCCTTCATCTTCGGGTCGTGCATCGGGATGACCCGGTATTCTCCCGGGCTCTGCTTCGCCACCCAGATTGCGGTAGGCAAATCCGTGAACAATGCAGGAGCACGGCCACTGTGGACGGCCAGCACGGCGGTGTTCTCGCTCGGATAGGTGAGGACGTTGATAGCTTTCTTACCCTCGTTCGAGCAGATCTTGTTTTGATTCGCCAATTGAGCAGACTCACTCGTACTTGCCTGCGAGGCAATCGTCTCACCGCACACATCTGCAAGGTCCCTCGTTTTGAACGAGCTACCGCTCGGGGTCAGGAAGGCTTCTCCGTAGCTGGCGTAGTCGACGAAATTGAGGATCTTTTGTCGGGAGGTCAAATCTCCAATCGCGGACATTCCGAGGTCATAGTGGCCGTCCGAGAGCTCAGTCGGAATAGCGCCGAATGTGACGTTGTGGAACTCAAACTTCAGGCCGAGTATTTTGCCCAGGGCCTTTCCCAAGTCTGGGTCCACTCCGATAATCGTCTCGTTGTTTGAGGCGTACAGCTCATAAGGCGGATAGGAAGCTGTGGTCGCCACCCCAACGATTCCGTTATGGCGGATTGACGCAGGCACGAGTTTGCGCGCATTCTGCCAAGAGGACGGGACGGACGCGCCGTGCGACGAGGCGGCGGCGATAGTGCCCCCGGTCGTCGTAGAGACAATAGCCACAAGACCGACGGAAAACAACCGCGCTGCGAGTGTTCGGAACTTCATGTGGTCCCCCCAACGGTTCAGATGAGTCCTACCTTTGGTTGCTGCCGACGAATGAACTGCAGGTCGCGAAATTGCCTACGGAAGCCGGTGACGTCCGCAGCGATATCTTCAGGAACTCCGTCCAGAGCCCTGGCGAGCAAATCCGCGAGCTGCCCCATGTCCGGCGCGGTCATACCCCACCGGACAATCTCCGGCGTTCCGACGCGCAGACCACTCAACTCCTCGCCATCAGGCAGGCCGATCGGGCTCGTCAATATGTTCGCCTGACGGAGACGCAGGGCCGTGGCTTGCCCACCACCCCAGCGGGCTGCCTGAATCGCGAACTGGTGGGACGACGTCGGGCCCTCACTCGTCAGGAACAGCGGAATATCTTTGGAATCCAACGCGTCCGTCAGAGCGCACGCAGTCGAGATCATCTCGGTGGCATAAGCCGAGCCGTAGTCGAGCCAGTCAAGGAGGCTAATAGCGAGAGCTGCCGTCTTGGAGGGCTCAAAATGCGCGGTTAGACCTGGATAGGCAATTGCGTCCATGCGCTGAGCAAGAGACGAGTCGTTAGTGAAGACGAGGCCGCTCGGAGGGCCACCGAGGCTCTTCGAGGTACTCATCGTCATGATGTCAGCACCCTCCGCGAGCGGATTGGGCCACGCGCCACCGGCGACGAGCCCACAAACATGAGCCGCGTCAAAAAGCACCTTCGCCCCCACCTGATCCGCGATCGCCCGTATCTCCTTCACCGGGTGCGGAAGGAGGTTGAGGCTGCCGCCGACCGTGATCAGCTTGGGCCGGATCCTGTCAGCCAATGAGGCAACTGCGTCGATGTCGACCGTGTAATGCTCGGTGTCAACCGGCGCCTCGTGGACCTCCAGTCCGAGCAGCCCAGCCAGCCCCTCCGTGTGGTGGTTGATGTGTCCCGCAATAGAGGCAGGGGGCGAGATAACTCGGTCGCCTGGTTTGCACGTGGCGAGGTAGGCATAGGCATTGGCGAGAGTCCCCGATCCCACGCGGAGCTCGACGTAACGCGCGCTGAACACCCGACACGCGACGGCTTCAGCAAGCACTTCGATCTCCTCGAGCGCCTCCACACCCATCTCATATTTGAGCCCCGGGTACCCCAGCGCCGCGCGCGTACCTAGACCTGCAGCCATGAGATTCTCGGCCATCGGATCCATAGCGTTCGTGGCCGGGTTGAGGTTTACACACTCGTCCTCGTGGATTGCCCGGTTACGGAACACAAGGGTCTCAATGCGATCCTCGAACCAGCGTGGCGGCCTCCCCTTCGCACCCTCGAGAATCTCCGTCTCGCGGCGGCGCGCGACTTCTGGGAGCCACTCGCGCCGCCCTTGTTCCGTTCGTGGGGTCTCTGCCTCGCTCATGAGAGTCATCTTCTGCCTCGGGGGCCATAATGGGAAGCGATGATCCTTTATGGTGGCAATTAGCCACTCTAATCCGAAGTTCCCCCCTGCGGCGCAGCGAAGACCCTGTGACCAGGAAGAGCGCCCGGAGTACTGACTACGCGTAACCGAGACTGTGGGAGACTCCGAGGAGCTCGAAAGCCCGGCGCTGCACCGGCGTCGGCGTGGTGATCATCGAGAAGCCCGGCAGCTTGGTGTCGGTCGGCTGGATCCGGTTGGCGGCGATCGTGGCCAGGTCGGCGAGCAGGCTCTTGAAGCTGTGGATCGGAAGGTGCTCGGCAGTCCTCTTCGTCGTCACCTTTCGACGTGCAGACGCTGAACGCGTCGCCGGAGCAACCGGGCTCGTCCGGGCTCGTTCGGCCGTCTCCTTGTCATCGTCTCTGAACAGCATCGGCGCTGTTAGCGGCGTGATTGGCTGACCACCGGCGGCGGCGTTTCGGCAACGCTCTTTGCGCGGCGTCCTCTGGGCTCGGCGGCAGAAAGGGTGCCGGTCGGCGACGATGGACGCGTTCCCTGGAGACGCGAGGGACCCCTCCTCGCGGCAATCGGCAGA
>JAJYVK010000256.1 GCA_021792075.1 Actinomycetes bacterium
GAGGAAACCGAGAAGCCAGCTTGTTCAATCGCTCGGAGGGTGTCCCGGGAGGTGTGGCAGCCTGCGCCGAAGTATGGCCAGAAGAGGTCGACACTTCGTTGGAGACGGGCGAGGCCCGGCTCCTCTGCCAGGATATGCTCGTAAAAGCGCAGCTCAGCGCCGGGGCGAAGTACGCGTGATAACTCCGCCAGGGCAGTCGCCTGGTTGGGCACCGAGCACAGCACGAGCGAGGCGACAGCGGCATCGAAGATGCCGTCGCCGAAAGAGAGGATCTCGGCGGTTCCGTCCACTACGCGCACGGGTACCGAGGCTTGGCCGGCAGCCTCTGTGGCCCGGGCCCGCAGGTATGGCTCCGGTTCGACAGCCACTACCTCGGTGACCGAGCTTGGATAGTGGGCGAAGTTGAGCCCACTCCCAGCACCGACCTCGATCACCCTGCCTTCGAGGCCCTCGAGCAGTTCGTCACGATGGGCGCTACCGCCGAGGTGCTCAGCCGCCGGCGCGCACCTCGCGAAGAAGCGGGCGAAGAACGGATGCGAAATAGTCGTTCCAGTCACCTTAGCGCACCATGAGGATTGAGTCGGGGAGCAGACAATAGTTCGCGAAATACCGGGTCATTGGCCTTCTTTCCTGAGTTCGCGGGGCATAGTGGCTGTGACGAACTCCATCCAGTGGGTTTTCGTACTCCGTACTGTCCCGGAAAGGCGTTGCCCACAGTTCCTGCACAGACTATTACAGCGACAGCATGTCGGAGTATATTCTGAGAAAGCGAGAACCAGCCTGAGGGAGCGTAGTGAGGAAGTCAGCTGTCTCAATCGGAAGGTCCTATCGGCGTTGGTGTGTTTGCCTTGCTCTTGCTGGCCTTCTGCCCGCTGTAGATCGTGCTCATGTCGGCTTCGTCGCTATCGTGGTGGTCGACGGCTAGCCCAACCAAATGCGCCTGCTCGTTTTGATAATCGGTTACTGCCAGTTCTGGAGTGCTCTCTTTCTCGTGATCCGAGCTCGGAACATGCTCCTTGTCCAAGCCCTGGGCATCGGCTCGGGTGGACACAGCACAACAGGACTGTGCTCTCACTCTGGGCCAGAGTGAGAGTGCCAGGAGTACGAGCAGCGGCCCGGTGTTCGGGTCGGTGCCTTGCCCGGTGAAAATGCCTCCGAAGTTCTGACCGATCACCCAGTAGATGCCAGCGACCGCGATGCCAGCTCCAAGTGCCAGGCGCCGAGTGCCCGGACGTAGCACCCACGACCCGATGAGCACTTGGGACATCATGATCAAAAGTGCAAGCTCAGTGCCGTGGCCAAACATAAGATGGGCTACGGTATGGTCCATTGCAGCAATCGGTGCGGGTTCGCCTTGGGCGAGTTCGGTTAGCTGAGACGAGAGGGCATTCGGGGCATTGTTGGCAATCTCGAGTTCAAGCAAGGCAGTCCCCGTCCACAGCACCGTCCACAAGACGCGCGTTGCGATTCCCCCAAGGAGCCCGACGTCGGCCACTGCATCGCCTTCGGAGCGTCGAGGCCAGAGGACGAGCGTTGCTGCTGCATAGAGGATCACGGCTCCAGGCGCTCCCTCAAGTGGATTCATACCCGGCATAAACATACCCCCGAATCCCTCACCCACCGACCACACACCGAGCGCCCAGGCAATGGAGGCGATTCGAGCTATGGTGGCCGATCGGCTCCAGAGCAGGCCGATGCCGATAGCCACCTGCGTGGTGGCGAAGATGGTGTTGAAGGCCACCACGTGGCTGGACATCAGCACGGAAATGTCGTGGTTTAACAGCGCGACCAGATGGGGAACGTTCCCCATCTGGGCCATGCCAAGTACGTTCACGAAGAATGCCCGGCTGAACATGTAGGGCTGGAATTGTAGAGCCCCGTCTATAAGCCACAGAAGCCCCAGTGCGATCTCAAGGTGACGCCGAGTAAGCCAGCCACTGCGAGTCTCCTCGGGCAGCGGCGCGGGCCCACCAGTTAGGCGTCGCCAGGATCCCCGACGGGCGGTGACGCTCATCGGCTAACCACCGTAATCGCCTGGCCAATGATAGCAAACACCATCGTAACCAAGTTCGGAAAATTATGATACATCATGACCAACTAGCTATGAGTAAGACGAGCATTCCTACTAAAACGATTGCAGCTGCTATAGCAGTAAGCGGACCACCTAATTTGGACTTGCGGCGTTCCAGCCGAAGTCGCAAGAGGCCCTGTCGTATGAGGGTGTACGCCGACAAAGCTGCAACAAATAATGCTCCATGAAATGTGTTTTCAAAATAAATAGCTGTTAACACGGTCACGCCGATCAAAAGTGCAAGGCCCGATTCCATCAGCTGGGTGGGTATGCGCCGCATTCCTACAATGCGGTCTGAACTCCACAACCCCCACCTCGATCCGGTCGGGCGCCCAGCGCAGCAGCCTGTAAAAAAGCAACCAATCCTTCCTATCGCCAAGCCGAGCATGATTCCGGGGGTTGACGCGTCGAGCACCGTAGCGACAGGTAGCTGTAGCACCGCGAGCAATGCAGGGAACACAACTGCAATTCCTGCCACCATGCCTTGCAGGCACCAGCCTTCTCGGCGTTTTTCACCCAGATGCAAGATTACAAACCATAGCTTGGCACCGATAGCGCCTGCGATAACAGCCGTTATGGAGGCAATCAGAACTCTGGCCGGATCAAGTTTCGACAAATCGACAATCCAGAATTGTGTCCCCAGGGCTGCGACAATTCCAACTGCAACAAGAACTGCCCAACTTCCTATGATGACTGCTGGAGGTCGCGCGAATGGGGCTAAGCAGGTCTCTATTGGGGTTGCTGGCGCTGCTAACAGCTTTCGTTTGCGCCAAGACCATGCTGCACGGTAGACCGGCGGGACCATTTGAGCGGTTTTATCCTGCCGCCTGTTTAGTCTGTGGCTGGCCTTGGGAGGCGGCGGTACTATTTTAGCGGATACTTCCCAGGTACCAGGATTGACTCCCTCAATCTTGGCCAGGACGGCTACCGGACCACTGCCCTCTACAATGCCGTTGACGGTCACCTCATGGGTCACATGGTCTTCGGGTTGTTTTGGACCCGAAATATTAACACGTTTAGCAGATATTCGAATCGTGTAAGAAGAGACGTCTGCTTCAGGTGGAGGATCGAACCAATATGTTACAGCCAGGATTTCTGGAGCGACCCGGCTTAGATACGTTTCCATACGGTTCGGCGCATTGACCTGTTCGTCAGTAGAATTTGATGGACCGGACGAAAGATTCCCAGTCTTGCTGTTCGATTCCAAATGGTTTGGCTCAGCAAAACCCGTATGCTGAACTACCACTCGTCGTTCACTCACCATTTCCCCAAGACTTCCTTTTCCTGTGAGTTGCTGCGCCCTGTGACTAAGGTGCAGCTCGCTAGAGCTACTCTCTTAGCGCTCCATACTGCTGAGAAGATAAGGAGAACAAGTCCTCCACTCAAAAGAATGTTTTGGTTCTTGGCGAGGAAGCGCTCGATGGGTATTGAGGTAGTGAGCAAGGCGATTCCAGATAGCCCGAGTATTCCAAGGACGCTTGGTATTAGGGGACTGCAGCAAGCAAGACATGAGAGCAAGCTGGCTGCCGTGCTTAGGGTCGTGGTGGCGCCACTCTTTCGACCTACTCGAGTAAATTTGCTGAATGTGTATACCTGCAACGTGATAACCGTTGCAAACGCCAGGCCGTAGGCGATGCTGAATGCTAAAAGACGAATGTCTAGGTAGTTCCAATTGCCAAATGCGATGTGCTGGGTGTACTTGAAAGGTAGCAGCAGGCTATAGGTGAATGTGACAGCCATAGAGACAACTATGAACAGAACTCGGCAAGAGCGGTTCTGTGCCGCTTCTGTTAGCCCGTTCCATGATGGACGCAAGTGATGCGAAGTGGCAGTCGTCTTACGCATTTGAGCTCCGTGCCTTGGCAATTAGCCCATCGAGTTCCTTTTCTGTGACGCCGCCATTGATTTTTGCCAAAATTTGGCCATTAGGGCCGACGAGATACATTTCAGCTGCGTTTCCCACCCCCCAATGGAGCGCGAAAGTCCCGGTTGGGTCAGGAAGAACAGGGTATTTGCCGACCTCTTTACCTAGCAACGACCGAATATTACTCATCCTGTCGCCAAATATCACCCCTA
>JAJYVK010000257.1 GCA_021792075.1 Actinomycetes bacterium
TCAGGGAAGGCTTCTTTGTACTCGTACCACAGGAGCATCCGTGTAACGTGCGGACGACGCAGTTCAAGATGTATCTTGGCCCAGTCCGGCATGGGACGAATCTGCGATGGAGCTGAATCAGGAGAACCAAAAAGCATTGACTCCAAGGAGTCATCATCTAGGTCATCTGGCAAGGGCCACGAAAGACCGGCATTTTTTGCCCGTCTGACATAGTCTCCGGCGGTTGTTACCGGGATATGGAGGGAGGCGCCTACCTGGCGCAGCGAAAGTCCCTCTCCAATAGTCAATCTAAGAACATCACGAATCTTGCGCATGGCAGCATGGGGACGGGACACCGGCTCCTCCTTGAACGAACTGCAACCGTTCACGAAAGATAGCCCTATCTTTCAGTCCTTCGCCGGCAAGATAGGCCCTCCTTTATCAGGTGTACGAAAACCCCGGAATCCGTGTACGAAAACCCCGGAATCGTTGTACGAAATGAATCGGAATGGCTAGCTAGATAATTACGCAGACACAAGATGTAGTGGTTGATGCTTACGTGGAGTTATCATCATTACCGAGGATGGTCCGGTGATACGGACGCACTGACCGACCCTGCTCTTGGGCTTCTGCTCGACGGACCTCTCGTCGTTTCTCAGCCTTGTTTGCGTTCCGTCTTTCTTTGACCATAGTTGCGTGAGTGTCGTCGACGATCACTTGCTCTCTGCGCCGCTGTCTCAATTGTTGGTTGGTAACCGATGCACGAGATTCCGTAAGACTGCAAATGAGCCGCCAGAAGATGAGGCCGCGGTTGCGAGAGTGTCGGCGGTTGAAGCGAAAGACGAATTCGTCGAGGTAGGCATCTAAGTGCTGGCTCCTCACCGCCCCTTGGTGGGTTCCGAGCAGCCAGCGCTTCAATAGAGAAGCTACGCGGTGAACGTGCGGGTGAACAAGGTGTGCCCTCATCTCGGCCTTCTGAAGTGTCGTGGTCTTGGCGGTGTAGGGCAGTCCACGAGCGCGGAGCTCACTGAGGGCAGGTCCATAGGAAGCCCAGTTATCACAGAGCAGTACTGATCCAGGTTCGACATTTTGCTCAAGGAAGTCGGCTATGGCCAGAGCAGATGCATCAGGCAGACGAGCTAGGCGAATACGGCCTGTGGCCTTTGGCGATACTACCTCGCAGGCCACGGCCACCGGAGACTTCTTGCCTCGTGAGCGGCCGCCAGCTCCAAGTTCAATGCCGCCGACATAGGTTTCGTCGAACTCGACATCGCCACTGAGCTTGGTTCGTTCGTCTTGGGTCATGGCAGCTCTCATCTTTTGAAGCAGAAGCCACGCCTTGGCGTAGTTGACGCCGGTGATTCTCTGAACACTTAGAGCCGAAACACCTATTTTGGTCTGAACGAGATACCATGCCACCACCAACCAGGTAGCCATGGGTACTTTGGTCCGCTCGAGAAGAGTTCCCGTGGTCAACGTAAACCAGCGCCGGCACTCTCTGCACCACCAGCGTGTCGCAGTTGAGCGTGCAGTGACGACACCACAGCGAGGACAGGAGAATCCGTTGCGAAAACGCACGTCAGTGAGATACCGAACGGCATTCGCCTCGGACATGAACCAACGGTTGAACTCGGCAAGATCCCTTGGATAATGACGTCCTGCAATCGGTGCACCGTCAGCGATTTCCCAGCTACGCATAGCTCAAGCTTAGACACTACATCTTGTGTCTGCGTAATTATCTAGCTAGCCCTTTGAATCGGAATAGGTGTACGAAAACGTCCGGAACACTCAGGTCACACCGGCGCTTCCAACCGTCGCGTGGATCAATCAACCGGAGAAGGAGATTACTGACTCAGTAAATAATTGAAAGAATTGTCTCAAAAAACTTGATACGCGCCGCCGCGAGGAAAGAACGCGTAGAAGGTGTTGTGTTCAGATCGCGGTGTCGACGCTCCTCGAAAAATAGGCCAAAACGCTCTTGAAAATTAGGCCACCCTCCAAGATGGAGGATGATCAATTTGCAAGACTGGGGTGCCATTAGACATGCACACTCAGCCGAAGGTGAATCGATTCGATCGATCGCTAAACGGCTGGGAATCTCGAGAGACACCGTCTCTAAGATGGTCCACTCAGATGAACCGCCAAGATATGTGAGAAAGCCGAGCGCCAATAGCTTTTCCAACTATGAAGAGCGCGTAAGGCACCTGCTTTCTAAGAATCCCTACATTCCAGCTACCGTGATAGCCGAAAGAGTCGGCTGGACCGGATCCATCTCCTGGTTCCGAAAGAACGTGGCACGGCTTCGCCCGCAGTACACGCCCGCCGATCCCGCCGATCGATTGATCTATGAACCAGGCGAGCAGATGCAGTGCGACCTCTGGTTCCCAAAAGCTGTGGTACCACACAACGGGGCTCGCCCTATCAGTTTTCCGGTTCTGGTAATGGTGCTGTCGTACTCAAGATTCACTCTGGCTCAGATGATCCCCACCAGAAGAGCCTGGGACCTGGTCCTTGGCATGTGGGAGCTCTTGGCTCGTCTTGGGTATCTCCCATCCGGTCTTCTTTGGGACAACGAGGCCGGAGTCGGCAGAAGGGGGTCGCTAACCGAAGAGGTGATGGTTCTTGTCGGCACGCTTGGGCTGAAGATTACCCAGACAAAGCCCTATGATCCAGAGACCAAAGGGATAGTAGAGCGTACCAACGGATACCTGGGAACTTCGTTCCTTCCTGGAAGAAGATTCGCCTCACCCGATGACTTCAACACTCAGCTTGCCGGCTTCTTAGAAGGGGTGGCCAACAAACGGGTGATAAGACGCCTTGGAGCATCGCCAGAGGAGCTGGTTCTAGCTGATGTGAAATCGATGAGAGAGATGCCCTCTCTCGACCCTTTGGCACCTTCTGAGAAGGTGAGGCTGGCAAGGGACTACTACGTGAGGGTGGCCGGCAATGACTACTCGGTCCACCCCCGCGCAATCGGCAGCTTCTGCGAGGTCTCCTACAACCACGAAGAAGTGGTGGTCACATCCCAAAACCAGCTTCTCGCACGTCATAGGAGAGCATGGGGATCTGGACTTACCGTCACAGATCCTAGCCACGTTTCTGCGGCCGCTCAGATGAGGATGGAGTATCAGATGCGCAAGCCGCTAGCAAAAGACGAAGACCTCTTCAGGGATCTAGGCGAATACGACCGCTATTTCGGGGTGATGATATGAGCACGACAGATTCCACCAAAAGAATCGAATACTTGGCAAGAGCCCTGAAGGCCCCACGGATAAAGGATGTGGCCCAAAGACTCTCGGAACGCGCAAGAGAGGAGAGCTGGACGTATGAGGAGTACCTTGACGCCGTACTCAGCGTGGAGGTCAGCCAGAGGGAGGCCTCTGGAACGCGACTTAGGATTCGTGCGGCAGGATTTCCGATGAGAAAATCGATCGAGGACTTCAACTTCGAACACCAGCCCTCACTGCCGCACTCCACCGTGGCGCATCTGGGGATGGGGAGCTATCTGGCGGCTGGCTCCAATGTCGTTCTTTTGGGGCCACCCGGAGTTGGTAAGACACATATTGCCATCGGGCTTGGTATAAAGGCCTGCGGGCTCGGGTACCGAGTACTATTCGCAACCGCGACTGCATGGATTACTCGTCTTTCGGAAGCTCAGCAGAGGGGGAGGCTCCAAGCCGAGCTCTTGAGACTTCGCCGTTACGGCCTTCTGATAATTGACGAGGTGGGATACATTCCATTTGAGCAAGAGGCAGCAAACCTGTTCTTTCAGCTCGTCTCTTCCCGCTACGAGTACTCTTCTTTGATCCTGACCTCAAACCTCCCCTTCGCCCGCTGGGGGGACGTCTTCGGAGACCAAGTTGTCGCCTCTGCAATGGTTGACAGGATCGTTCATCACGCTGAGGTCATAACACTGAAGGGCTCTAGCTACCGCCTCAAAGACTCTAAGGTTTCCTCACTGATTCCACCTGTTCAAGAAACGACCGATGCTCAAGATCCAACACCAAAAGGGGATGGGTAACCGGTGCCTCAGAGTGTTTCAAGCTAAGATAAGCGAAAACTGGGTGGCCTACTTTTGGAAGAGCGAAACGGCCTAGTTTTCAAAGAGCGTTGACATTGTGACATCACCTGGTGCGAAAGCAGGTTC
>JAJYVK010000258.1 GCA_021792075.1 Actinomycetes bacterium
TGAGTTATCGTGGCGCCTTTGAGCGCGTTGATCATCCCGTAATGGGGCTGCACGCGGTGCCAGGCCCCCCATATAGGCTTTCTGAGACGCCCGGAAAGGTGACACACGGCGCCCCGATGGTCGGTCAGCACAACGAAGCTGTGCTCTGCGGAATCTTGGGGTTTTCGAGCGCTGAGTTCGAGGAACTCAAGGCTTCAGATGTCTTGGACTAGCTTTCAGCACTGAAACGGCGAGGCTCTTCGCTCATTTGCCGCAGATGGAGGACGATGCCGGTTGGCAGCTCCAATTAGGGCTTGGATCGGCTCTAGGCCCTGGCGGATTTATTGAATTGGAGATGTGTGATCTTGCCTCGGATTTGTCTTTGAGTCGCTGAGCGGTTATGTGGCAGTTTGGTGTTAGATTTGGTGGTTTCTAGGAGCAGGAAATAAGCTATAGATATGGAAACTGAAGCAAGAAATCAGAGTCGGGGCGTAGTGGGCGAGAGCGAAGGCTCCCTTCGGAAGGTTCCTCCACCTAAGTGGCAGGTCGCCGACGTAATTGATGTGATATCGGAGACTCCAGAGACGACGACTCTGCGTTTGGCTATACCTGAGCCATCCGAATTCACTTCGGGACAGTACTACAACATCAGGATCCCTGTTGATGGACGCCCCAGGCCCATACAGCGTGCATACTCCATTGCTTCATCGCCTTTCCCAAAGTTTGATGTTGTAGAGTTTGGAATCAAGGAGATGGAGGGTGGGCTGGTCTCGCCTGTTCTGGCAAAGGGCACGAAGGTCGGGGATAAGCTTGAGGTTAGAGGTCCGTACGGTGCTTTCACCTGGACTGAGGAGAAGGGTGGACCGCTTCTTTTGATCTCCGCCGGCTCTGGCGTAGTTCCATTCATGTCAATGATCCGTTACGCGAGGGCCAAGAACCTGAGCGTTCCAATGCATCTTCTGTTCTCATCGAAATCTTCTGAGTATGTGATCTACAGCAAAGAGCTTGATGAACTGCAGTCCGAGTTAGAGTGGCTGACGGTTACCCACACCTTTACCCGCGAGCCTGATCATGCGGCTGCCAGATATCACAGAAGAATAGACAGGGAGATGGTAGCCGAACTCTTGAAGGAGTCTTCAGCAGAGCTGGCCTACATTTGTGGGCCGCCCGAAATGGTGGAGTTGTGTGAGGTCGAGCTGGTGAATCTGGGCATGAAACCTGAGAATGTCTACTCTGAGAAGTACGACTGAGCTTTAATCCCAACCAATCTCAACTTTAGAAGAGATCGCTGCAAATGCTGGGTCAGGTGGCATTAGGTGCCCGGTGGACCAGTCTAACTAAGGCTTTTCATGCATGGTCCAAAGAGCGCAGCATGGTCTGTGTTTCATCCCAGTGTTCAAGGCTGGAGATCCAAGGATCTGCGGTGAATGTCATAGGGTGAACCGCTATGCCAAGAGTGTCAGCCTTGTACTCGACTGGCTCGAATGCCACCAGCAAGACCTTCTTTTCGTCATGAGCTCGAATGACTCCCAATTTGAGATGGTGAATGGTTTCGCCGAGCGTCACCAGAATGAGTGCCACCCCATTATTTCTGATGTTGGAGCGCGTTCCCCAGCTTGTGATTGCTGCGCGAATCTCTGTGTCGGTAGCGTCGAGTTGGGCTCTGGATAATAGGCAGGCGTGCGGGAACCCTTGAGAATCCACTGTGAGCAGCGGAATTACCTGTTCCGAACTTCCCATCTCCGGTTGAGCTGATAGGAACGCGCTGACCTCTGGTGGGATGGTTATTGACATCTGTCCGCTCCATAAATGGGCGTTGGGAAAGCTGTTTTGGCGTCTGACGCCCAAACCGACACCGTTATCGCAGCAGAGCCGCATTTGGGCAGGCTACGGAGATCGCGACATGCCGCTGCAGTAGGCGCATTGTTTAGCAAGTGGGTCGCAAGTCCGGCGCCGGGTGTCTTTTCTAACGAATTCAGCAATGATGCTCCGTAAATGGTTTTGTCTTGCTCTTGAGTTTAGTCTCTCTCAAGAAACCAATTGAGCAAAGCTCTAGCGCTATAGGCTGTTGGTCGCTGAGGAACTGTGTAAAGAGATCGCCTGCCGTCATGGCGATGCATGAACTCAGCGTGAAGTGGTTTTGCAAGGCAGTTAATTTGGTCATATGCGTGCACTAGAGGCTGATTGTTTCGTATGCTTGTCTAGGAAACGAAATGGCGCTGGGCGATTTTGTCGCTCGCAATGGGGGAGAGAAAATCTAGGGAAGGCGTTTTGGTTGGCATCGCGGTTACGCGTTGCTTTTCGTGAATGGTGATCAAGCATCGGAGCACGATTTACGAGGCGCCGTCAGTGTTCGCTTAATAGCTGGTAATCAGCCGTCTTTGATCTAAGTACTAAATATTAATCGATATGGTTCATGAATTATGTCTCCCCAATTTGACACGTATTATAAGTGGCTTTATACTACAACTTGGAGACAGTGGTCAACAAATATGTAGCATTTATCGTGCGGAGCGCGAGCTAGGAGGAGATCATTAATGAGCTTTGAAAAACTACCTGCCGTCGAATTTACACAGATCAAATACTCTAAGGCGGACTGGGTAGCAACGATCACAATCGACCGTCCGGAATCTTACAATGCGTACAGCACGAGGGCATTGATTGAGCTTGCTGCAGCCTTCAAGGAAGCAGCATTCGATGACGAAGTAGCGGTAATTGTCTATACAGGAAGCGGTACGGCGGCATTCTGCACCGGTGGCGACGTCAAGGAGTACGAGCGAGAGTATACGAAGTCGCCTCACGACTACTGGAAGTATATGGGTCTGTTCAGTGCTTACATCGAGAGCATAATCAACTCCGGCAAGCCGGTTATTGCGCGTCTCAATGGAATGGCGGTAGGTGGCGGAAACGAAAGCCAGTTGGCGTGTGATCTGTCCATTATCGCAGAGCATGCCTATGTTGGTCAGGTAGGCACCAAGGTGGGAAGCGTAGCAGCAGGTGGCTCCACGCAGTGGCTTCCGATAGTCGTAGGGGACAGGCGGGCACGCGAGATTCTCTTGCTCAACAAGCCGATACCCGCATACAAGGCGCTTGAGTGGGGTTTGGTCAATGAAGTCGTACCGTCGGTCGTGAAGGGCGGGGAGTTCATAGTCAATGCGACCCCTGAGCAGATCTCTAAGGCGAAAAAGGGTCAGGATGGCTACTCGATCGATCTCTCCAAGCTTGATGAGGCTGTCAATGCCATGGCCACTGAGTTGATCGACAAATTCCCAGAATGCACTAGATACACCAAGCAACAGGTCAACTTCTGGAAAGATCTTGCATGGCATCAGACAGTTGGCCATGCACGTGATTGGCTGTCGATTCACTACTCGAGCTTCGAACCTATCGAAGGTATGAATGCATTTGTAGAGAAGCGTCAGCCTGGTTACAGGATGCTGCGTGAGCGGGCAGCATCAGGCGGCTCATCCGAATTCCCTTGGGGGCCCTATGGAAAGAGTTGCCCTGCGTGCGGAGCACGCTTTATTCCCTCTCAATTTACTTATTGTGGCAATTGTGGCAGTGCCTTGGAAGACGGTTCAAGTTCGGCCGTTGACTCCAAAGCGAATTCGGTGAAAGGGTGATGACGTTGCCGCGTCTTTTGGAATCATACGAGAGCAAGTCGATCGACGATGCGCTCATCATGTGCAGGGATCTTGTCGAAGATATCGACTACCCCACAGTTAAAAAGTGGAGAGACAATGGCGGGAAGGTTGTAGGCCACTTTCAGGTTTACTTCCCAGAGGAGATTGTCCATGCTGCCGGACTCCTTCCCTTCAAGGTACATGGTTCGAACATTGAGGCTAGGCAGGGTGAGTCGCACTTCGGCTCCTACCTCTGCTCTATTCTCAAGACCTCGCTTGAAATAGCGCTTGGAGGCCAGGTCACCTTGGACATGTTCGTCTCGCATCCGATCTGCGACTCGGCTCGAAACCTGGCTGCAGTATTTGGCCGGAACTTCGATTACCCCTGCGAGATCCTCTACCTCCCACAGAACCCGAACTCAAAGTTTGCCGTGGATTATCTGCGCGGTGAGTACGCGAGACTTGCACGTGAAGTAGAGAAGATCGCTGGACGCGAGATCACTACCG
>JAJYVK010000259.1 GCA_021792075.1 Actinomycetes bacterium
AACCCTCATGACCGTCACCTCCGCAGCTATAAAGCAACTTTTGAATAACATTTGTATAATACAACTAAACGACCTACGCCGACAGTAGTTCTGAATTTTTCATGAGAAAGTTCAGATTGATCCGACTGCTCCCTCCTTTGATCCATGATCCGGGCCACCTTTGCCCTATAAGATCCTGGACAACCTGTCTGAAAGTCCAGATGCTGTATCTCAAGACGTCCGGCCAACCTCTCAAGAGGCCAGCCTGAGGTCAGCACCAAGGACTCTGCGATGGACCCAATCACATCATCCGTAGGAATTTCCAAGACGCTGATTGAACGACGTTGCCCGAGCCTGTCTCCAACGCGCTCCAGAGTTCCATTTTGGTGCCATGGCTTAGCAAAGATTCAGACCTTTGATCTCAGCATATCCGATCCGTCGCATCCGCGCTGAGAGCATTCCCGCCATCCGCGAAGGCGTGGGCACGCCGGTAGGCAACCTCAGATTCTGGTATGCTGCACCGGGCCGACCGATATAGGCCGCCTTGTAAAACCTTTAGTTAGCAGCCAAGCTCCAACCATGCTAGGTTGGAGCCGCTATATTTGTTCGACGGCGACCAGCTCGAATAAATTGCATCCTTGAATCAGGGGCCAGCTGTTCAAAGAGACTCCCTAAGGCTGACCACGATTCGACGAACTGCAAGGTTGGCGGACGGCTCGCAAGAACCTGGATGCAGCTCGATTGGGAGAGCCGCGGGTACAGAGCTTGCAACCCATGAGCAATGATGTGAGGAGATGAGCTTTTGAAGATGCCGGCAGAGCACAAATCGGGCCCACGGCCCAACCCCAGTCTGGCTCCAGCCTTCAAAGTCATCTCGGTTAGAGGCATCCGCAGCTTTTCCCAGGCATTTTTGAACGTAGTCACTCCTCTGTACCTACTTGACAGGGGAGTCTCCTCAGTGGAACTCGGCGTGCTTTTCACCCTCTCATTCCTTATCGGCGCGTTGATGTCCATACCGGTCGGAGTTTTCGCCGATCGTTGGGGGCGCAAGCCATTTTTGGTCGCTTTCACCGTCTTGATGCTCCTCTGGGGGGCGATCTTCACCTTCACCACGTACCTACCGCTTCTTCTGATCATCAGCATCATCTCAGGGATCGGCCGCGGGGGTGGTGGAATGGGCGGCGGTCAAGCTGGCCCATTCGCACCAGCGGAGTCAGCCCTTCTGGCCGATCTGTCCCCCGAACCCCAGAGAAGGAGGGTTTTTTCGATCAACGGAGTCACGTCGTCGCTCCTGGCGGCCGCCGGTGCTGCCCTCGCCGGCCTTCCGGTTCTCCTCGGGCGCTACCACCTCTTTCTTCTCAGTTCAAATGAGGGGCTTTTCGTTCTCACGATTCTGCTGGCAGTGATCTCGCTGGTAATTCTGCTCTCCGTCAAGGAACCTCCACGGAAGCCCCGCGAGGCAAGGAAGTCCAGGATTCTTAGCAAGAAATCAACAAAAATCGTGATATCGCAATCACTTGTTGGCGCGCTCAACTCCTTTGGAATCAGCTTTGTCAACTCTCTTTTCGTGGTGTGGCTGCACCTCAGATTCGGAGTCGGACAGGAATCCATCGGGCCTGTTTTTACCGCGAGCTACCTGCTTTCTGCGGGAAGCGTATGGGTTGCATCTGCAATGGCCGGCCGGATGGGATCAGTCCGCACCATCGTCATTACACGGATCGTCGCCGCCGCTCTCATGGTCGCGACGGCGCTTTCACCTGCCTTCTGGGTTGCAATACTCTTCCAGATTCTTAGAACCGCCGCAACGATGATGGCGACTCCAGTCCGCCAGTCTTTCACGATGACCCTCTATCCTTCAGAGGAAAGAGCTTCTGCCTCCGGCTTCACGGGAGTTGTCCGGCGACTCTCCGGCGCCGCAAGTCCACCCATCTCGGGAGGGCTCTTCGATATTGGACAGCTGGAACTTCCATTCTTTTTTGGCGCCGGCTTTCAGGTACTCAGCGCTTTGCTCTATAGCAGACTGTTCTCGAAGTTGGAGCCCGCCGGTGAGAAAAAGACGCCAGGCAAGATAGAGCAACTGGACGATTCGGCGATGCTGCTTGACGACGATACGCCTTGAAAGACGAGCGAGCGTGATCAGAGTTGCCTTGGCAGTCGCTCATATTCGGCGACAAACAGCCGAGAAAATCGGATCTTCTGTTCGATACTAAGTTCATAGAATCCGAAGCATCGGCCTGCTGGGATACGGCGTCTTCCGAAAAAATTCGAGATAGCCAGAAAACTTACTCGAACGCGTTAGAGAAGCAGTCCTAATGTTTCGCTGCCTTAGCGAAAAAGGGGGCTCAGTGACGACGCGATCCAATCGTGGTTTTCTGTTCCAAGATTGGGGAATTCTGGAGCAATACTAATGAACTTACTGACTAGCAAAAAACCTGCCTGCATGTATCGGACAATTGCGTCAGCAAGACTCGAACTGAGTTAAGTGAGAGATCTGACCCAAGACGTTCAGTGACCCTCTGAGTTTACGCTGTCGTTGGAAATCCCGATCCATGTCTCGCGCCCAGCTCGTCTGGTTCGACATGGGACTTGCAGCTCGTGCAGTGCATGTACTGCTCCACGTCACCTCCACAGGAAGTGTGGCAGTAGATAATTGGGGGTCCATTTGGGGCTTGCCACCTGTCGCCCCACTTTGTCAAGGCCACGATGACAGGGGCCAGATCACGTCCCTTGTCGGTCAGTACGTAGTGCTCGTAGACGGAGCCATCTGAGTTGGTGCGCTCCATGATCCCAGTCTCGACAAAACTGTCGAGCCGGGCCGATAGGATGTTCCTAGCCACGCCGAGCCGACGAGCAAAGTCGTTGAAGTGGGTGACCCCCACGAAGAGGGCGTCACGAATTATGAGCAAGCTCCAGCGTTCGCCCACCGCCTCCAGACACCGAGCCGCTGAACATATTTCTCCCTCGTAGCGATTTCCCAGCATACCCAACCAGCTTATCACTAGTGGTTGCATCATGCGACTATTCGTGTTAGCCTCTAGTGGTTGCATCATACAACTAGATCGGAGAACTTGAAAATGTGTGCAGATAACTTCACTACTACGTTCCTGGTCGATCAGAGCCCGACTGAGGTCTTCGATGCCATTGCCAACGTGCGCGGGTGGTGGTCGGGCAATATCGAAGGGGTCACCGACTTACTTGGAGCGCAGTTCACCTATCGCTACCGAGACATTCACTACTCCAAACAAGAGATAACCGAATTCGTGCCCGCCCAAAGGGTCACCTGGCAGATAGTGGACTCATCTCTCAACTTCACGAGTGACCCTAACGAGTGGACAGGCACGGAAATCGAATTTGAGATTTCTGACCGCAACGGCCAGACCGAAGTTCGCTTTACCCACAAGGGACTAGTTCCCGCGCTTGAGTGTTTCAAGGACTGCTCTGACGCTTGGAGCTACTACGTCAATGACAGTCTGCGCCCGTTGATAACGAGTGGTCAAGGTCTTCCAAATAATGAGTGATGGCCGGCAGTACGTAGCATCCCCCGGCTAGCCAGGGAACCAGAGAACGCTCGTCTCGCATTGAGCCGTCGCGTCAGGGATCACGGCCTTTTGGCCAGAGCGTATCCCTTCGGTAACCGTTGCTCGACGGCGATCGCCACGAGCGCCTTGCCAGAGGCACCGCGGCTAGACTTACCCGGCTTGACTCCGCCGAGGAACACCTCGCCAAGCCCACGTCGCAGGAGAATAGGGCTCGGCCGGGATGCAAGCGCTGCACAGCCGGTGCAAAATCATCCGTACGGCCGGACCATTGGGAGAATCCGCTGAAGCACGAGAGATGAAATGCCGTTGTTCTGCTGGGTCACGTGCCACGCGGCGGCGAACCAGACGGTGAGCGGAGATCGGGTGCCCTAGAAGATCGTACTTGCAGTGGGTCAAACCCTCGGCGACAGCCGGAGCGGCACCGGAACCCCGCCAGCCGAATCCCAGCTTGACTCGCACCCGCAGTGCGGGCAGACGAACCCGCCAGGCCAGCGCTACCAATCCAGTTAGTCCAGACGGCCACACCGTCAGAACCAGGCCCGGAACTCAACATATGAGCCCGGATAATAGAGACCGCT
>JAJYVK010000260.1 GCA_021792075.1 Actinomycetes bacterium
ACTTTAGACGCGCACAAGGCTGCAAAGAACGTTCGGCGACTGCACCCAGCGGCCACCAACCATTATTTCATTTACCGTAGGTGAGCGCACCGCTCATAGAGACTTGGTGGCAATGCCCTTGTCCATGACAACGCTAGGAAGGTCCTCTCTAAAGAGTCCCAGCTTTAGAAGGTTCCTGATCAGAAGTGTAGAAAAAACCCCGGACTGGGTGTACGGATTCAGCGGAATGCTCAGTCAAGCAAGGAGCAGGCAGATCGATGCAGATTACACAGTTCAACAAGATAGTTGTAGGCGTAGACGGTTCACCCAGTTCTAACACTGCGCTGGAATGGGCTGCACAGGAGGCGGAGATCAGGGGATCGACTCTTGAGCTTATCCATGCGTGGAACTATCCCAACCTTGGGTACGAAGGCTATGTTGCGGTGCTCGAGGACTTCGAGAAAGATGCGGCCGCTCTTTTAGACGAGGTGGTGGCGTCTGCAAGAAAGAACTATCCATCCCTGAAGCTAGTGAGCTCCCTCATACAGGGACCGACCGCACAAACGATCATGGACCGTGCAAAAGAGGCAGACATGGTGGTAGTGGGGTCGAGAGGTCGAGGCGGCTTTTCCGGGCTGCTGCTGGGATCGGTCGGTCAGCAGTTGGTGCATCACTGCCCCGCTCCCGTCGTAATCATCCACCTTGCGGAGTAGCTCCTACTTGCCTTCGAGGAGTCTGAATCCATCTTGGCAAAGCTGAGATGGGACAAATGGGCCACGGCCCCCAGCCTTTCAGTCAAGGGTTGCCAAATTTTTCCCATAGTAACAATTGATAGGACGGAAACATGGACTTTGGCCTTAGCGGCAAAAGAGCTCTTGTAACAGGCGCATCTTCCGGACTCGGACTGGGTGCTGCTAGGTCAATGGCGCAAGAGGGTGTGAAGGTTGTAATAGCCTCACGATCGGAGGAAAAGCTAGAACGGGCAGCAAGGCTCCTTGGCTCCCAGTCAAGCTATATCGCCACAGACCTCTCGGATCCAGACAACGCAAAGAAGCTTGTAGAGCAAGCGGCCGCAAGACTCGGTGGTCTTGATATCTTGGTCTGTAACTCCGGCGGACCTAGAGCAGGTGGCTTCTTCGATCTCGATCTAGAGGACTACAGGCGGGCACTCGATGCCAATATGCTTTCGTCGATCGAGCTGGCCAAGGCTGCAGTTCCTTTCATGGAAAAGACAAACTGGGGAAGAATTATCGCCATTACGTCGCTTTGGGTCAGGCAGCCTTCACAGAATCTTATCCTCTCTAACACAGCGAGAACCGGCCTTACCGCTTTCTTCAAAACCATGTCGGGCGCACTCGCAGCAAAGAACATCACAGCCAATACAGTCCAACCAGGTTTCCACCAAACAGACCGTTTCAATGAACTGAATCCAAACAGCGGTGCTACAGTGGCAAGCCAGATTCCAGCAAAATCTCTAGGTTCGCCGGATGATTTTGGAGCCGTGGTCACCTTCCTCTGCTCAGAACAGGCGAAATATATTACCGGAGTCTCGCTGCCCGTAGACGGCGGGCTATATGCAGGATTGATGTAGCACAACACTGCCTTATGCAAAAAGGAGAACAATTGATTCGTCATGCCGTTATCTTTACCCTCAAGGCGGGAACCCCCCGCGAGAGCGTTACTTCCGCTCTCAACAACGCCAAAAGGCTGCTGCCTGCGATTCCGGGAGTGAGATCGTTCTCTATGGGGGAGGATTTGGGTCTCCAACCTGGAAGGTCAGGTGATATGGCAGTTGTTGCAGAATTCGATTCCATCGATGAAGTCAAAACATATCTGAGCCACCCAGTCCATCTCGACTACATCAAGGACAACCTTGCGGAGATTGTGGAGACCCGAATCTCTGTCCAATTCGAGATCTAAAACTAACTTAGTTCAAGTAGAACTCCGCTAATCTGCTCTTCCAACCTTTTGACGAACCTTCCCTCTCGGGTCAGACGCATAACCGCTTCAAGAAAACTGGAATCTGCAGGCAGCTCGATCGATTCACTGGCTGGCGCTCGGCCCTCGAGCCGGCTTCTCCACTCTGAGCTCTGTTCCCAAAGACGTGACAGGCTTTTCGACTCGCCGAGCAGGTTGGATACCCTGGCGATCTCACTCCTGAACTCATCGGCAACCGACGGAAGATAGCGGTTCTCCCTCAAAAACGGAACAACCATCGCTCCGGAGGACTTAGAAACCCTTGTTGCATCGAAGAAGCTCCCTGCAGCCAATCCTGCAAGCATGGAGCTGTCGTCAGAACGGCGCACAAGGTTGACTAAAGCCAGCGCAACCAGGTGCTCAAGATGCGAAACCAGAGCCACCGAATGATCGTGCGTTGCGGCATCCATCACTGCAACCCGGGCATGGAGCCGTCCTGTTATAAGAGCCACCAACGCGATGAACGCCTCCATCCGAGAAGAATCCTCACCGCCGTCCGAAGTGAGAATCCAAGTTCTGCCGCTGAACATGCCCTCCCTGGCGGCGGCAAATCCTGCGAGATCGGTGCCGGCCATTGGATGGCCTCCAATGAATTCAACTCGATCTGGCCAGGATATAAGCTTGGCAGATTCGCAGAGCTTTGCCTTTGTGGAGCCGACGTCGGTGACGATCTGATCACCCTGAAGATGATTCGAGAGGCTTTCAAGAACACCAGTAGTCTCATCAACCGGCACCGCAACAAAAATTATATCCGACCGGGCAGCCAGCTCTCCAAGCGTCATGGCAAGTTCCAAACCTGCTGAAGTACCCGCCTTTTGCGTCTCCGTGCTTCGTGCAAAAAAACTCACCTGATTATTGCCCAATAGATCCAGCGCAATCGAACCACCGATCTGTCCGAGACCGACAATTCCTACGGAAGGGTTCTGCGGCAAAGTCATAGGAAAATTCTAGACAGATGCGACTTCAGGACGCTTCAACCTGCTAATTTCCTTCGGGCCCGAGGTGCTATCCACGCTACCAAGCGGAAGCTGTGCCGACGGCGTAGTCACCTCGATTCCCTTCCATCTCGGGTACGAGCCCAGAAGCTTGACCGAAGCGCCGAATTCTAGGAGCTCATCGATTGCAGCCTGGACCCCGGCGTCAGTGATGTGGCCATCGCAGGTGATGTGGAAGGCATAGTTGCCAATCTTTGCTTGAAGAGGCCGAGAAAGGATCGATGTCATATTGACACCATTCTTGGCAAAGCGTGACGCCACCTCAGCGAGAAAGCCTACCTTGTCAACAGATGGAGTCACTACAATCGACGTCTTGTCATCGCCACTTCGCGGAGCGACCTGGCGACCGATCAACACATATCTCGTCCTGACATCTGGAGTGTCCAGAACCTCAAGTGCATTTATCTGAAGCCCTGCCGCCAAGCCCACTTTCGGCGGGGCTAACGCTGCCAGTCCGCCCTCTGGTGCCTCTTTGACTATCCTGCAAGCCTCTGCCGTCGAGACTGCATGGCGGGTCGAAAGCCCTCGTTCTTTGATGAACTGGCTGCAGAGGTCGAGTATCAAAGGGTGTGAGACAACGGTAGTAACGACCATATCCGGGTCTTCGCCAAATGCACAGATATCTTCAACCAGGACTACCTCTTCTCTTATCAATACCGATTCCACATCGAAAATCAGCCGATCGAGAATCGTCGTAAGCTCACCGTTGGTCGAATCCTCCAGGGGAACGACTCCTAAACAGCCGGGCATGTAATTGACGGTCTGAATGATCTCGGCCACCGACGCCATGGGCAACGGCTCTGGGTCAGAGACTGTAGAAAGCAGTTCGATGGCTCGATTATCAGAGGTGCCAGCAGGTCCCAAATAACAAACAATCACGCAAGTGATCATAGTTACCAAAACAGGGATTGGGCACAAGATCGTCTCTGGTCGTCAAAAGAACTTTGCCTTTAGATTAAAGACTGAAATTCTCACCGATGCACTCCGCTGCTCTTTTCCATCTGGCCGCTAGTAGTAGATGCACCCGGGAGACACCCCCTTCAAAGAAAGTATTCTCACTACGCTGGCCTCGACATTGGACCGAGAAAGTGTTCCCGACGCCATCGCTTGAACCAGCGCGCTCCTTGCGCTAAG
>JAJYVK010000261.1 GCA_021792075.1 Actinomycetes bacterium
CTCAAGTCGACCGTGGTCGGCATCTCAAGGAGCTCCTCGCTGAACTCGATGCCGCCGAGATCCTTCGCGCCGAACATGACCAGGGGTGGGGGGCCTGAAAGCCCTCTCAGATGTGCGGAAAGCGGGCTAAAAACTCTCTCTCCATCTCAATCTGGCCGATCTTCCGGCCAGTTCGGCCAAGTCCCGGCTTCCGTGAGCGAATGGCGCCTGGCTGCCGACCCGGTCGACCATCCGCCGCAATCCCGGGCTGAGCGACCCCCCAGCCACCCCCAGTTCCTCATCCCTGGGAAAGAGTCCGTGGCCGCACTCTGGGCAACGGTAGTAGGCACGACGAAGCCGAACCGGTCCCAGGACGGTGTCGATGGTCTTCTCCCGGTAGTCGGAGAACTCTGCCAGATGGCCTGCCGGGCAGCTCACCCGAGCACCGCGATGCCCAGAGTCGAGTCCCAGCAGCCCCTCCAGCAGCCCTCCTCCCAGCTTGATCATGGCGGTGCGAAGCACCAGCTCCACGGTGGCCAAACCTTTCGCCGAGGGATCGCAGAGCTGGGTGGCGGCCAGCTGGCTGAGGCGCTCTACCTCGGCGGAGAACTCCGCTTGGAGCTGCTTGATGAGCCCTTGTTTTTTCCTTCAGCGGAGGGCTGATCTGCCGTCAGAGATGCTGCCGGCTTGGCTTCACAGATTTTCTCGTTGACCTCCACCATCTCCTGGACCAAGCCCCGGAAGCGTTTGTAGTTGGCCACCTCGCGCTGAGCCTTGTCCAGCGCCGGGCCAGGCCGGAAATGGGCCGCCACTGTCTTACCAGCGACCTTCTTGCTGAGGATGTACTCCTCACCGTGGCCGGGGTGGTTGGGATCCGCGCAGGCGCAATTGGGCTTGCCGCACTTGTGGCGGACCGCGTTCAGAGTTCCAGGGCGGAAGTCACCAATGTCCCTCAAGTCGGAGTACATCCGCTCGCGTTCGCGCTCGAGCTCCGGGAGGTCGGACGGGGCTGGCAACTCGTGGCACCTCCTCTGGGTGTAATACTACCCCCAGACTACCACAATTTAGAACTCACTTCCATAACCCCCCACTTTCCCGTCCCACACCCCTTGGCTGCCGCGGTGTTGACAAGGGACCTAGAGTACGGTACAGTCCTCCAAACGGTAAGACGTCAGAGGTCAGAGGAGTCGACCGTGCCAAGTGCCTCGGTCAAGCGTTTGGATGCGGCCCATGCCCGTCTTCTCCAACTTGTCACGGAGGAGTGCGTTCCCGGCGACAGGCTCGCGTCCGAGGCTGAGCTGAGCCGCTGGCTCGGTGTCAGCCGGCCGTCACTTCGCGAAGTCCTATCAGACCTGGCTGCTACTGGCCTAATCGAGCGTCGCTGGGGTGTTGGAACGTTCGTGCGCCACCCATATCACGCTGCGATAGCTCATCTCGAAGAGCTGGCCCCCCTGATGCAGATCATCCGACGACTTGGCCACTCTGCGGGAGTGCGCATGCTCGGGGCCATACGGCTGGAAGGCCCCTCGGATTCTCATCAAGCGCTCCACTTACACGACAGTGCCTTCGTATGGCAAGTTACACGTCTTTACCACGTAGATGCAGCACCCGCCCTATACGTCCAAGATTACCTTCCCGAATCCCTCAACGGTCGTCCGTTCGACCCAACCCTCCTGGACAACGACCTAATGCCCCTTCTCGAAACGGAATATGGCATCCCCGTGGACAGAGCCATGACCCTGATGGACCCCGAGAGTCCCACCCAGGAAGTTGCGAGTGCCCTATGTCTTGCCCCCGGAGATCTGGTACTCGCGATTCGTCAGACGGCGTACGCATCTGGCACCAACACACCCGTTATCTACACGTATGGTCTGTCGAACCCCGCCGTCTTCAAATACAGCATCATCAGACGTCGACACGCGCAATGGCGCTCGAGCGTCCGGCGCAGAAGTGCGGCATATCCGCAAAAGCAGGAGGAAAGCCATGATTAGAAAACGCGCCCACGCTGACGAGCTTGTTAACAAGATTGTGCATGTTCCAGGTCGCCGCAGGCCCGCTTGGCTCGCGCCGGCTTTTACATTCATTCCTCTACTAGCGCTCTTAGCCGGTGCGCTGGCAGCATGCGGGGCTGCTGCGCCACGGCCAAAGGCTGAAGCCCCAGCCCCGGTTAGCTTTGCAGTGAGCGAGGATCTCTTCGGCCAAGCGATCGTCGCCCAGCAACGGGGCTACTTTAGGAAGAATGCAATCGCCCCAAGCGTAACGAACTACTCGACGGGCGTCGCTACGCTGGAGGCGACGCTGACCGGTCGCTCTGACTTCGCAGCCGCCTTGGCCTTTCCAACCTTGACCTATCTAAAAAGTCATCAGCTCGTCATTGTGGCCGCCGACATGCACCCTGTCCCGGGATTCTACTCGCTAGCCGTGCGCGCTCCCATTGTCTACCCGTCAGGCTTGAAGGACGCGACCTTTGGCCTCGAGACTGGAACCGATCAAGTTTACCAAACCTCCGCCCTGTTGAAGCACTTTGGCCTGAGCCTAAGCAAGGTCAAAACCGTTCAATTCTCCGACTTGTTCGGCATCGTATCTGCGCTGCGTGCCGGCGATATCAGTGCAGCTCTCGTGTATGAAACGGGCATTTCACAATCCAAGGCAATCCCCGGCGTGACGGTCTACCCCGACACACTGAACGCGGGAATCGAGCCAGCCTACATCGTTGTCAGCCGCGCGTACCTTTCGAGCCACCAGCCGATCGTGGTCCGAGCGCTCCGGGCTCTCCGAGAAGCGAATTCATGGATGCTCGCACATATGAAGGCGGCGTCGGTCATCGTCGGCAAGTATGTTGGGGCGCCAGCGTCGGTTCTGTACCCCGACATGAAAGATGAAAGATACACTGTTAGCTGGTCAACATCCGACGTCGCGTCATTCAAGAGTATCGCCCACGTTCTCCTTGAGGAGCACTTGACCTCCACCCTTCCGACGGTAGCGCAGAACATCGACACCAGTCCGATCACCGCTGCAAGCCGGTAGTTAGGGTCGAAACGGCCAGTGTCAGATTTCACAGAGACCTCAAGCGGCCAACGCCTCGCAGTGGTAGATGCCTCGGGTAGAAGTCTGGTCACTGTGAATGATGCGGGGAAGGCCTTTGTGACACGCGACGGCCAGGCTGCGTGGGTTCTGCGGCACATTGCGCTCTCTGTTTCAGAGGGCGAGTTTGTCACAGTCGTCGGCCCGAGCGGGTCGGGTAAGACGACACTTTTGCGCATGATAGCTGGCATTACGCCACCCAGCGAGGGGGAGGTGAGGTTCGGAGGCGAGCTGGTCTCGGGGCCAAGCAGCGACAGGGTCATGGTCTTTCAGTCGAGTGAGGCCGCGCTGTTCGAATGGCTGACAGCGCAGCAAAACGTCGAGTTCGGCCTACGATCGCTGCGTTTGCCAAAGTCTACCCGCCGTGAGCGAAGCGCCGCTGTCCTCGACCTTGTGGGGCTGGCGGCCCATGCCACGAAGTACCCTTCGCAGCTATCAGGTGGCATGCAGCAGCGCCTACAAATAGCGCGGGCGATCGCGGTAGAACCCAAGCTGCTCTTGATGGATGAGCCTCTGGCGGCCCTCGACGCTCAGACTAGGCGCATCCTCCTGAAAGAGCTTGTACGGCTATGGGAGGAGACACGTAGTACCTTTATCTATGTCACGCACGACATTCGGGAGGCAATTCTGCTTGGCGGCCGCATTGTCGTGGTCTCCCAAGGACCCGCTGCGTCGGTAAAGATTGTGCTTACTAATACCAGCTTATATCCGCGGGATGAGTTTGGGCCAGACTTCATGGCACTTTTTAGGACTATTGACCATGAGTTGGCCACCGAGGTGGGTGACGCACTGTGAGCTGGAACATCCTGTCTGCGAGAAAGCGTGATGTGGATGGGAGCAAGCGCTTGGCGATCGCGGCCGAGAGGCGGCCGCCGTGGGCTCGACGACATCAGTTTATGCTTGCGTCGCTGGGAAGCTTGGTTGTCGTGTTGGCAGGCTGGCAAGTGGCGTCTACGTATGTAATTTCGCAGTTTTTCCTACCCTCGCCTTTATCGATTGGGGAGGGCTTCCGACAACTTCTG
>JAJYVK010000262.1 GCA_021792075.1 Actinomycetes bacterium
TCAGAGAGTTCGGGCAAGACTTCAGGCAGAGATCAATGGCGCGGTGAATCAGATCAACAGCGCTGCGTCCCCTTTGACCGAGAGCTTCAAGGCTGCATCTAGCGCAGGAGGGATCCTGCCCACTATATTTTCCGTGGACAACAGCAAGAAGTCGGAGTCTGCCGTAACCCCGCCTTTGCCCGAGGAGCGGGTCACAGGTTCAGAGCCCCGGAAGACATCATCGGAGCTCCCGTGGAAAGAGGGGTGGGGCACCAGCGAAGGGGAGAGCGGCTACGGGCACGGAGATCCGAGGTTGAACTGATCAGATGGTGAAGAGTTTTAGCAGATTTAAGGGAAGATCTCGTTCTTCTGAAATGAGCCTGATAGAACATCTGGCTGAATTGAGAAGGCGTACAGTGGTTATTCTCGTTGCCGTCTTTCTTGGCTCGGTGGTCGCCTACCTGCTTTATAACGGCATACTGAACTTCTTTCTGAATCCATATTGCACGATTGTCGGTGGTGATCATTGCTCGCTCTATGTGACCGGACCGTTGGACGGTTTTGCTCTGCGGCTGAAGATCTCCATATTCGGGGGGATGGCCTTGGCACTGCCGGTCATCCTGTGGGAGCTGTGGAGGTTCATAACGCCAGGACTGAAAAATAACGAGAAGCGGTACGCCATCCCGTTTGTAGTCGCATCGATTTTGCTATTTGCGTTTGGCTGCTATGTTGCTTATCTCACTTTCCCTCACGCGCTGAGATTTCTTTCTGGAGCGGCGGGTCCACATCTGACGCAGATATACAGCCCGTCCAGCTATCTCAACCTAATAATCCTGCTGATGGTGGCATTCGGGGTGGCATTCGAATTTCCCGTCTTGCTCGTGTCACTTGAGATTGCGGGTGTGGTGACTCCCAAGCGCTTGAGTGATTTCCGTCGGTGGGCAATAGTGATTATCTTCGCGGCAGATGCGGTCTTTATTCCTTCCTCGGATCCATTTTCGCTCTTTGCCATGGCACTTCCGATGGTTTTGTTCTACGAGATCGCCATATTGGTCGGCAGGCTAATGGTGAGATCGAAGAATAAAGCAAGAGCAGCGATCCCTGCTGATTGAATCTCGATACTTGTTTAGTAAGGCTCTCGGTCCTGAACGACCGAGCTTCTCCACTCTCACCAACGTTGTCTCCCAAGTTCATGCTGCGCGGGGCTGTAGACGCCGGATATGGAGGTTAGTGGGGAACACCTCTATCGGACCAGGAACGCCGCTTACGACGAGCCTTGAACCGCTCCAGCTACGGGGGCGACTGGTCTCTTTGGACTCGTGCTAAGTTGTGCCTTCTGTCGACATCATCTGCAGATATCTCGAGCGCCGGCGGACGCCGGCATGGTTTTGACGTATCAAGCTCGCTATAGAGGATATGAATGACCAGGCTCGCGCTCGCCAAAGTCACGGTCAAACTGTACTAAGATGTCAGCAATTACTACAACCGGAAAATGATGTCAGTCCAACAAGACTTTGTCAAGCGAATCGGTTTCGAACTTGACGAGTTTCAGAACAAGGCAATAGCTGCCCTAGACCAAGGAAAATCGGTACTGGTAGCAGCACCAACTGGATCTGGCAAGACAGTTGTTGCACGCTACGCGATCGAGAGGGCGCTGAGTCTCGGCCGCAGGAGCTTCTACACGACTCCGCTCAAGGCACTTTCGAATCAGAAGTACCTGGAGTTCTGCGAAACCTATGGGCCAGACCAGGTCGGCTTGCTTACGGGCGACAATGTGATAAGGCCCGACGCAAAGGTCGTGGTCATGACAACCGAGGTTCTGAGAAACATGATCTACGCGTCCTCGGCAGACCTGTCAGAGCTTTCCTATGTCGTCCTTGACGAAGTGCACTATCTGCAAAATCCATATCGCGGCGCCGTGTGGGAGGAGGTAATAATCCACCTTCCGCTGGAAGTCGACCTAGTATGCCTTTCTGCGACGGTCTCGAATGCTGAGGAGTTTGCGGAATGGATTGGGACAGTAAGGGGATCGACGGAGGCGATAATCGAGGAGAAGCGGCCGGTCGAGTTGAATCATTTTTATTTGATCGGTGAGCGCAGATCTGATTCTCTTCTCATGATCCCCACCGAGGTCAACGGTCGTGTAAATCCCGAAGGCTCTCGTTTCGACGGACCTGGCGTTGGGGATTTTTCCCGCAGGCCCAAGCGGAAGAGCAGGTTTTCAACCCCAAGACGGGTTGACGTGGTTGAACAATTTCGGGAGTGGGGTCTCCTCCCGGCTATTTATTTCATATTTTCAAGAAATGGCTGCGATGAAGCTGTAAGGCAGTGCCTCTATGAGGGCGTTCGCCTCACAACTCCCACCGAGAGATCTTTGATACGCGAAATCGCCGAATCGAAGGTGCAGGCGCTGAGCGACGAGGATTTGCGCGCATTGGGTTATTCAGAATGGCTGGAGGCTCTCGAATCAGGTATTGCCTCTCATCATGCCGGAATGGTCCCGCCATTCAAGGAGATCGTCGAGGCATGTTTCGAGAGGTCGTTGGCAAAGATTGTGTTTGCTACTGAAACTCTCTCACTTGGGATCAACATGCCTGCCAAATCTGTAGTCATTGAGAAGCTAACCAAGTTCAACGGCGACCGCCATGAGCCCTTGTCACCTGGTGAATACACGCAGTTAGCAGGAAGAGCCGGAAGGCGGGGAATTGACGAGGTTGGGTACTGTGCGGTGCTCTGGTCACCTATGGTGCCGTTCTCCCAGGTTGCTTCGCTGGCTACCAATAGGTCGTATCCGCTTACCTCTTCGTTCAGGCCGACCTATAACATGGCTGCCAACCTGGTCGAAGGGTTTTCTCCGGAGACGGCACACCACCTCCTCAACCTTTCATTTGCCCAGTATCGATCCGATGCAGAGATCGTCCATCTCGAGGCGGAGTTGTCCAAGCTGCATAGCCAGCAGATGATCCTGAAGGATCGGGCGACCTGCGAGTTGGGAAGTATCTCGCACTACCTTGAGCTCGGCCAAGCAGTTCGGCTTGGAGCCACTCCAAAGCATCCCGTGTCCAAACGATCGGGCACCTCTCGTGACGTGCTGGCTGCTCTTGAGCAGCTCAGTCCTGGTGACATTCTTGCTCTTGATTCGGAGGATACAGAGCAGATGACGCGAGCGGCTGTTGCATGGACTTCTCGGAGAAAGAACGGCCGTATTGCGATAGGGCTGGTGGATACGATGGGTATCAGGCATAACTTTTCGGGAAGCGACTTTGGATTTCCACCTGAATTCGTGGGGCGAATCCCCGTCAGGGCACCCTTCGATCCCCATTCCCAGGAGTTCACGGAGTATCTTGCGAGATCTTTGAAGGAGTTCAACTCCCCGGAACTTGCCATGTCCGAACCTTTGATGGCCTCTGCTCCATCACGAGCATCGGTTCGCGAGGTCACGTTGAAGCGAAGAGAGATGGAGCTTCTCAAACAGAGCCTTTCGCAATGCCCCGACTTTCGTGATCATGTCATGGCGCAGAGGCAGCTCATGCGGTTGGAGGATCAGATTTCCCGCGTCAAGACAAGAATCAAGTCAAGTTCGGAGTCCTTGGCAAGGCAATTCGACCGAGTTCTGGCGATCCTTTCGGGTCGCGGCATGCTTGACGGGTGGCGACTCACACACTCGGGTCAGGAGTTGGCAAGGCTCTACCATGAAAGCGATCTCCTGGTGATCTTGGCACTGGAGAACGGGATCTTCGAGGATCTGTCGGTTCCTGAGTTTGCAGCACTGCTTTCCATGTTCACTTACGAGTCGCGGGGGCCTGCAAGATATGCTCCAGTGTTTCCGAATCAGAGAGTTGCAAAGCTCTACTCAAAGGTCGTTCAACTGTGGGGAGATCTTGTGGCAGAGGAGTCGGCAATGAGCATACCCCTTACCAGGGAAACCGACCCGGGTTTCATGGAGATGGCATTTCGTTGGGCCCAAGGAAGAGAGTTGTCTCAAGTGATGGCGCTCAATGTGATGTCTGCCGGGGATTTCGTCCGTAACGTGAAGCAGCTGATCGATCTGGCTCGCCAATTCGTTTCGTTGGATATCAGTCCGGCAATTGCTGCAGCGGCTAGC
>JAJYVK010000263.1 GCA_021792075.1 Actinomycetes bacterium
TGGTGTTGAAATGTCTTGAATGGTCAAATTGACAACCTCTCCAGGACCGGAGCCGGAGTTAGCCGAGGGCGTCGTCATCCAGGGAGCGTTCCCGTCGACGGTCGCAACCTGGCTGGCACTCGAAGATGCGCTTCCGCAGGCTGCGGCAATGCCGCCTATGAGGGCCAATCCGGCTATGGCTTCAGCACCCTTCATCCACCTGCTCTTTGTTGCCTTTGATGCGATACTCATCTTCTTAGCGCCCTCCTTTATGACCGGACTCGCCTGCTCCTGCCAAGCGGGGCATCCTCCTTATTACCAATAAGAGCGAACCGAGCAAAAGGATCCACACTATTGCCACAATTCCGAGGAGGGTCTTCACAAGAACGCCTCCAGTGGAACCCATAGGTCTCGGGTATTCGATCGCGCTCTGTGGAACACCGGGCGGATCTTTTAGAACCTGGAATGACTCCACCGCTGTTGGCGCTGCAATAGAATCGCCCGACCCAATGGCCGCTCCAAACTCGGTCGTCCCTGTCCAGGTCGGAGTATAGGTGTAGGTGGCGTCACCGGATGAATTGGTGCTGGCACTGCCTACGGCCATCCAGCTGTGACCGGAGAACTCCTGGCTGTCCACGAAGAATGTAACCTTTTGGCCCACAGCAGCCGGTGTGAGCCGGGCAACCATGGTCAGATTGTCCGAAGCTGGGGAAAGCTGCTGCACTGTGACGGTAAGCGCACTGCTTCCCTCTGCCGCTGCGGTGCCCGATATGATCAGAAGCGAGGCCAGCGCTGCGCAGAAAGCAACGAGCCATCTTAGAATAGCCCTCATTATTGCACCTCCCCTTCCGAGACCCGCGCTGCATTCCCGTGTCCGTTGCCGTTCCCGTGTCCGTTGCCGTTCCCGTGTCCGTTGCCGTTCCCGTGTCCGTTGCCGTTCCCGTGTCCGTTCGAATGACCATTTCCATTTGGAGCACCCACGGACAAAAGCTCGGAAGCAACAAGTGTGTGTTCGGACACCTGTTCGGCAGAGCCGAGTTCGCCCATCTCCTCCATCTCGTCGATCGACATAACTGGCACAACGCGGAAGAGCAGCATCAGTCCAAGTGGAATTGCCGCAACGCCAGCCAATGTGATCGTCAGAGATACCCAGGTGAAGTGATATGAGCCCCACTGATTTCCAATAAGCGGCTGAGTCACAGGAGGCAACACGATCACGATTCGCTTTACCCAGAGCGCTATGACGACACCTAAGCTGGCTATTGTCAAACCCGGAATATTGCGGAACCTTTTCACCGCAACCACAACTAGTGGAAGCACCTCTCCAACAAGGACATAGAACCAGAACGCTATGGCGTAGCGGCCTGTGACAGTCTGGCTTATCCAACCGGTGGTGATTCCGGTATATCCATCGGTCATCATGTCGGCCAAAGTCAAATAAGCGTACACGAGTCCCAGGGCCGCCATAAAGTAGCCGAGCCGAACGATGTGGCGCTTGGTGATGAATCTCTGCAGGTTATAGCCCTTCCTGAAAGCCGAAGCCACCACAATCACCAGTGCCGTGCCCGAATAAAGGGCGGCGATTACGAAGTATGGCGGCAACACCGTTTCACTCCACCCCGGCCTGCTCGTGGTTGCAAATGCCCAAGAAAGCACCGAGTGGACCGAGACCGCCAGCGGAACTATTATCAGTGCGACAAGGCTCATGACACCGTGCAGAAGCCGGCGCTGACGCTCGTTTCCCATCCACCGGAGCGACAAAGCTTTGAAAATCCTGTACCGCATCGGCTTGTCTTCCTGGCCCAGGATCCTATTGACTATGGCTAGATCCGGAATCAGCGGCAGATAGAAGAAGATCATGGTCGCCATGACGTAGGTTCCAATTGCCACGAAATCCCAGAACAGGGGGGATGAAGTATTTACATACACCAAGATTTCCCAAAAGCGCTCCGGCCTTCCCAAGTGGGGAAAGATGAAAAGAGCGCCGATGACCACCGTCACCAGGGCAGTTCCCTCGGCAAGCCTTGTCAAAGGCGCCCGCCAGCTCTGCCCGGTCAGCCTCAGGATCGCCGAGATTACCGCACCGCCGTAGCTCACGCCGATGAATGCGATGACATCTACGATGTATACCGCCCAGAATGCCTGGTCATTATAACCAGCTGAGCCCAACCCATGCTTGAGCTGGTAAATCCAAGCCCCGATGCCTGCCAAGACTATCAGCGATAGAACGCCCACTGCCAGCCGCCAGCGCATGCTTGTCCGGCCGCTCATAGGCCTGACTGCAGCACTGCGCACCTCTACCGACCATCTCTCCTTTGCCGAATTTCTCTGGTCCGTCCCGGTTAGAAGGGCCGTCTCGTTGATATTGGTCTCTTTCACGATTCCTCCCTCTCCTAGGACGCCGACGCTGCGTTGGCAGCAAGGTCCTGGCCGTGTCCCAATATGTACCAAACCCTCGGGTGGGTGTTCTGCTCGGGCTTGTAAGTCACAGCGTTGTTGTCATATAGAAACTTCGACAGCTTCACCGTTGAACCCAAAGAGTTCACAGCAACATCTGTTTTGAGATCGCCGTTGTATATTGCCCCCATGGGACAGCCGGCAGCACACTCTGAAAGAAGGCCGTGGTTGAGGTTTCCAACGCAAAATGTGCACTTTCCCACCGTTCCGAGTTTCTGCGGAACAGGAAACTCCGGAGTCGAAGCAACCGGAAGCGGCGGATAGCTGACATTCGAGTTCCAGTTGAAGTATCTGGCCTCGTACGGACATGCCGCCATGCACATCCGGCAACCGATGCAGCGATCCTGGTTGACCAGGACCACCCCCTGGTCCTGCCTGAACGTTGCATGAACCGGACAGACGTGCAAACACGGAGGGTTCTCGCACTGCATGCATGGCCGCGGGAGGCTATAAGTCTGACCGTCATTGTCGGTCAGCGTGAAAACCTTCATCCAGGTCTGGTCCGGAGTAAGGTAGTGAGCCTTCTGACAAGCGGCGGGACATGACTGGCAGCCGTTGCACATACCAAGGTCAATCACCATGGCCCACTGGTGCGTGGGAGGCGCTTCGGTGGATGCCATGTCTGCGGCTCCGCTGCCGGTCATCCCGCCGTCTCCGCTCCAATTGTTTGTCTTGGGCAGGCCTTGAGCGTACGCGCGGTAGGAAAGCAGCTCGATGCCGCTTCCTATCACCGCTGCGGCTCCCGCAGCCGCGCCAAACATCGAAAGGAACCTTCGTCTCGAAAACTCTTTTTCACCCTCGTCAACCGGCTCTTTCGCCAGTGCCGCTGAGGTGACTTGGCAGTTCTGCCCATCAAGTGAACTTGCACACGAGTCTTGTGTGATCAAGTTGGGTTCTACTGAAGCTTGCTTATTTCTAGAAAGCTTCCTCATAAAACATCATCTCCTAGGAAGTCCTCGTCGTACAACGTAACCACCTTCTTCTAACCAATCGAAAACTGCTGGCCAACGCCCCAAAGCAAAGGGTTATCCACAAGTCTCCCTGGATCATGTCACGGTAAAGTACCCTTCCATGTATCCGTGAGTGTCCATAGCGCCGCCATTGCCTGTCGAGCCGCTCCCACAAGGAGCCTCGCACTGCCAGAAGTACTTTCCGGCCTTGTTGACCTGGAAGGTAAAGTCGACTGTGACGGTTTTCTGTCCTGAAGGGACTGCGGGAATCGGAATGTTTATCAAAAGACCCGGAATAGTCAACGTGTGAGAAATTTGGCTGTTTGCAATCTCGGTGACGACCTTGCCATCCACAGTCTCACTTCCCGCTGTCACCACACCGAAGGTGGGATCGGAGCCCCAGACATGCCCATAAGGGGAAGCCGCCGGCAACGGCGCAGTTCCATCGTCATAGTTGACGATTTGCAGATCTATAGTCGATCCAGCAGGAAACGAAAGGTTCGAAGGCACAAATTTCGGCCATCCGGGCTTACCGTCCATCTTGCCCGTCTGAATGACCATCTGCTCGTGGACAATCGGCTTTACCGAGGATGCGTCCTTTGCCGCTGGTGCCGACGAGGCTGAGCTCCCGCAACCTGTCAAAAGCAGCGCCGCTCCGGCCACGGCGCCCGCCGCTCGAAGCATTG
>JAJYVK010000264.1 GCA_021792075.1 Actinomycetes bacterium
ACACTGTTCTGTGAGCGCTTCGACGATTCGCGTAAGGTCTTTGATTGGGATCTCTTCTTCTAAAAGATCCCGCAGCACCGCTTGGATTTCGCCCAACGTCAGATTAACCGCGGCCATCTCTTCCATAATCACCGGGGAAGTGGCTTTAAGAGAATCGAGCAACAGCTTTGTGTCCTGCCTTGAAAGCAGCTCCCCAGCTTTGTGCCTCACGATCTCTGCAAGATGCGTTGTGATAAAGGCCGATCTATCGACCACAGTCAACCCCATCAAAGACGCTTGATGGCTGAGCCCCGCAGGAATCCATTTTGCTCTGCTTCCAAAAGCAGGATCTCTCGTATCTATCCCGGATAGTCCGTCAAGATTAGGGCCGATGGCCAACATCCTCCCCTTCGGCGCCTGTCCATGCCCAACTTCAATGCCATGTATCTTTATTACGTAGTTAGCCGCAGGAAGGTCCAGATTGTCCCTGGTGTGAACTTTGGGCATTACGACGCCGAGCTCGTTTGCTATATTTCGACGCAAAATCTTCACCCTTTCAAGCAGATCTCCTCCATATTCGGGCTGCACCAAATCGATGAGTTCTATACCTAACTCAAGGCTTATGGGTTCGACGCTGATTCCCGCAGCTAGGGATTCCGGGGTATCTTCAGAACTTTGAGGCACAGGGATTTTTGGAGAGGCTCCGTCCGTGTTTTTTGCCTCCTTTGGCAACTTTGATCCAAGGATGAACACCGTTACCCCAATAAGCAAAAACGGCAGCCGCGGAAGCCCTGGAATTATAGCCAAACACGTCATGATCACGCCTGCAGTTTTCACGACCCGGCGATACTTCCAAAGCTGCTGCACGACATCGTGACCGAGGTCATGATCTGTCGCTGATCTGGTTACGATGATGCCCGTTGAAAGCGAGAGCAAAAGAGCCGGTATCTGTGATACCAGGCCATCACCGACGGAAAGAAGGCTGTAGGTATCAATTGCAGCGGTTACCGACATATGCCGCTGAATAATTCCTATCAAAAGTCCGCCAACCAGATTGACCATTGTTATTACGATGGCAGCTATAGCATCACCACGGACAAACTTAGAAGCTCCATCCATAGCTCCATAGAAGTCCGCCTCATCTGCGACCTCCTTTCTTCTTCGTTGGGCCTCCTTCTCATCAATCGCCCCCGACGCCCGGTCCGCATCTATAGCCATCTGCTTCCCCGGCATACCGTCCAGGGTGAACCTCGCGGCCACCTCCGCCACGCGACCTGAACCCGAGGTAATGACGACGAACTGGATGATGATCAAAATGAAAAATACGACCAGGCCAACGACAATCGAGCCGCCTATTACAAAATGCCCGAAGCTCTCGACTACGACGCCTGCGTAGCCGTGCAATAGCACTTGGCGCGTAACTGCGACGTTCAACGCCAATCTGAACATCGTTGCTATCAGGATCC
This sequence comes from Actinomycetes bacterium, assembly GCA_021792075.1. GTDB lineage: Bacteria > Actinomycetota > Acidimicrobiia > Acidimicrobiales > Acidimicrobiaceae > SCQM01. Next base: position 1,446 of record JAJYVK010000264.1, read on the forward strand.
ACGTTGGAAAGACCGAGAAATCCAGGGATTTCTTCACCTGCATCGCCGTAAGCAAAACAAGTAGCGACCCGGTGATGTTGATTGTGATTAAAAGATCGATGATGAACGTTGGAAGCGGAAGAATTAATACCACCACAACCGCGACCACCAACAATGGCACAGCCATTGAGCTCAAATTTCTCATGCGGCTCATCGGAGTGACAGTTGCAGTTGTCATTATCTTTGCCTCCAAGGACAGCTTGATCTGTTTTTATGTCCGTCCTTGAACACGCCGCGGCTCTCCTGCCGCATTTGTTTACGTCCCATTTGAACCGATAATTGATAGCTGCTTTGAATCTTTTTATTTTTTGGCGATCGGATAAGTCCCAAAGGTTTGTCCGACGCCCGATGGCCATCTTGGTTATGCGAACTACGCCGATTTCACCTCAGGCATTTTGTGTACCTCTTTGTACAGTCGTGCTGCAGGAGATAAGGAGTACACAAAGGCAAGCAGATGGGCGACCGCCGAGTAGAGTTGGGATGGAATAATCTCATTGACCTCGCACGACGCATAAAGACTTCTTGCCAAGGGAGGATTTTCTACAATCGGTATCCTGCAAACCTTCGCTCGTTGTTTGATTTCGAATGCATTGAAATCCTCTCCCTTGGTCAACACTCGAGGGGCAACATCCGTCCCCTTGGTGTAACTGAGAGCAACGGCAAAGTGAGTCGGATTTGTGACAACGACATCAGCCTGCGCTACCGCAGCCATGATCTGCCTGCGGGAAAGTTGCCGAGCTTTGCTTTTTTGGCTGCGTTTCATCTCCGGAGACCCTTCAGTCTCGCGGAACTCTCTTTTAACCTCTTCTTTCGTCATTTTCAAATCTTGTGAGTGCTTGCGCTTTTCGAAGTAATAGTCTGCGCCTGCGATTGCTAGTGCAAGAATGCCGATATAGCGGATCATCGCAAAAAAACTCGAACTGGCTCTAGCGAGAACGGTCCCCAAAGGAAGCACTCCGCTCCCGAATATTCCAGACATCAGTTGGTGCAAAAGAAGATATCCTATCCCAGCCAAAATCAATAGTTTTATGCACGTTTTGCCCAAAGTCCACATGCCCTGAGCCGCAAACATCTTTTTGAAACCACCCTTGGGAGATAATCGAGACCATTTCGGTTTCATCCCTTCGGGGGTGAGCTTCAGCCCCACTTGTGCAACCGCAACTGCAGTCCCTATAAGTCCTAGAATTCCCACGATCGGAAGTGAGACCGTAAGCGCCAGTCCGAGGCCCCTCTGAAGAATCTCCATGTCAGCCGATGCGCTTGGGTGCCCCATTGTTCTTGCGGCTTGTAGTATCAATGCATGGAGATCGGCAATACCGTTGGCTCCGAGGCGAGGTATCTCCGATCCGACAATTAGGACGCCCGCCCATCCGCCGATTTCAGCAGATCGGGCTACGCTCCCCTTTTGCCGCATCTCCTTTTTATGCTTTGGAGTTGGCTGCTCGGTTTTCTGCGACTTCTCCGCCATCTCTACCCCCCTCCAAAGATCTGCCCGAGGGCTCTCGCAACCAGATTTGTCAAGTCATTAGGTATTGTGGCGATTGCAACACCTACGCTGAGCAAGGCTATGCCCACCTGTAATGGCATTCCAAATATAAAAACGTTGATCTGCGGAACCGCCTTGGCCAGTAGTGCCAACAGCACTTGAGTTAAAAAGAGCACCACAATAACTGGAGCAGCGATCTCTGCCGCAGCAACAAAAAATGTCGTGACATCGTAAGTAACCGTGGATGCCACAGTACCCAAGGCGACCTTGGGAAAGGTCGTACCCACGACCGAGAAGGACCTGAGGAACCCGTCTACGATTACTATCGCTGCGCCACTCGTGAAAATAAGTGCGGTAAGGACCATGTTGTAGAACTGCCCAAAGATCGGTGTCTGCTGTTGTGATAAAGGATCAATGGCCTGGGGAAGATTCAGGCCGGAAAATAGGTCTATCAGGCTTCCTGCACCCACCACAGCGGTCACAAAAATATTGACGATGAAGCCTAAGATGAAGCCGATAAAAACCTGAATCACGAGATCGATTATGAGTTGAGCATCTGTATTTGGCAGCGGATACTGCTCAAGATGGCCGGCTGCGAAAAAGGCAAAGGCGATCGATAGCCCCGCTTTAATTTTCATAGGCACCGCGCCAAATGAAAATGGTGGCGTGAACGATATCCATGCCACCGATCTCGCAAAAGCAAGAATCATGGCGATTGCAAACGGAGCTGAGATGCTAACTGACATATTTATCCAGCCAACATCTGCGGAATTGAGTTGTAAAGATGCTCAGTGAACGATACGAGATCGCCAAGCATCCAGTGTCCAAGCAGAACGGTTATCACCGCGATTGCAATAACTTTGGGCAAAAACGTCAGAGTGAACTCTTGGATCGACGTCACGGCTTGAAATACGGCAACGATGAACCCCACGACAAGGCTGGCGATAAGCGCCGGCCCTGCGAGTTCACCTATTAGCGTCAGCGCCTGCGATCCAAGTGTGATTACAGTCGTATTAGTCATGGCCTAATGGAACGAGATCAAAAGCGAGTGAACCACG
>JAJYVK010000265.1 GCA_021792075.1 Actinomycetes bacterium
GTCAGAGTTCGATCCGGCCCGGCCAGCGCACGAACCGCTGCTTTCAGAGCGAGCTCAAGTGTCCAGTCTGGTTGAAATTCCGCTCCAAAGCGTTCCGAGATCGATTCAGAATCCCCGCCGAGTACAGTGAACCGGCTCTCATCCATAACGGTCCCGTCATAGAGAATATGAAAAAGCTGGCTAGGAGTGTCGTCCGTCCCAAGCTCCGCCACCAGGATCTCAACTTCCAGCGGCTTCATCTCGTGGGTAAAGACCTGGCCCAGGTATTGCGCATAAACGTTGGCAAGAGACCGTGCGTCGACATCGTCGCGTGAGTAAGTGAACCCCTTGGTGTCAGCGTGCCTGATGCCAGCCACCCTTAGCTGGTCGAATTCGTTGTACTTGCCTACTCCAGCAAATGCTATCCGATCATATATCTCAGAGACCTTGTGCAACGACCGCGACGGATTTTCTGCCGCCACAAGAATCCCATCCTTATAAATGGTTCCAATAAGCGACCGACCTCGAGCGATGCCCTTGCGGGCATAGTCCGCCCGGTCCTTCATGACCTGCTCTGGAGCTACGTAAAAAGGGACTGTCACTGGCTTCCACCTGCACTTGATTTGGTCGAAATTACCTCTTGGGAAGCCGTTGCCACCTCAGCGTCCGCAAGTCTTGAAAAACCGTTGCGATCCACCGTAGCAACGATCGGATATATCCCTCTGACTAGGTCTGGACCCCCAGTAGCGCTATCCTCGTCTGCAGCCTCATAGAGCGCTGCAACTGCCAGAGAAACGCCTTCAGCCCTTGTCATTCCCTCTTTTATACCGAGTTTGATCGTGGTTCTTGCATCTTTGCCACCTGACCCGATGGCATGGTATGCCACCTCTTCATATCGGCCTCCCGTGACATCGTATGTGAAGATGCGACCAACTTTCCGCTGAAGATCCCAACCAGCAAAAAGCGGTACTATCACCAAGCCTTGCATGGCCATGCTCAGATTAGCCCTTATCATCTGTGAAAGCTGATTCGCCTTGCCCTCCAGACTCAGGTTGACCCCCTCGACCTTCTCATAGTGTTCGAGCTGGGTCTGGAAAAGGCGCACCATCTCCACCGCAGGGCCGGCAGCACCGGCTATTCCCACCGCGGAGTACTTGTCCGCCGCAAAAACCTTCTCTATGCGCCTGTGGGCTATGAAATTGCCCTCTGTGGCCCTCCGGTCACCGGCTATTACAATCCCCTCTGCATACCTCAACGCAGCAATGGTTGTCCCATGAGGGAATGTGATGCCTTTAGATGGTAGTTCAGATGCAACGCCCGCCAGGGGTTCAAACGGACCCAAACCCGACTTTATGAGCAGTTTCATAAAGTTTGGGCCTGGATCCTCCCTGGTATCGAAAACCGGCAAGGTCACTTAGTTCATCCTCTCCAATCGCAATCTTCCATCTTTTATTAGCAGTCTTTTAGGACTGTGTACTGCTACTGTCCACCCTTTTGAACGTAATTGCGAACAAACTCCTCCGCATTATCCTCCAGCACCTCGTCGATCTCATCCAGCAGATCGTCAAGCTCTGCCTTCAGCTTCTCTGACTTCTCGCTGCTGGAAGGAGCTGTCGCATCAACTACCTCATCCTCGGTTCGCTGTGAAGTTGTCTTTTTCTTTAGCTCTCTCTCTGCCATCTAACTCTCCTTATGATCCGAGACTATCTAGCAATTGTGCCGGATTCGCACTTTCATCGAACAACTTTCCAACATGATCTCTTGTTCCCTTGAGCGGATCCATCATCGGCACTCTTCTCAGCGGATCAGACCCGAGATCAAAAATCATCGAGTCCCAGTTTGCGGCTGCAATGTAGTCGCCAAATCTCTCCAAACATTTTCCTCTAAAATATGCTCTCGTATTTGCAGGCGGTTGGGTTACGGCCGCCTTCACTTCCTCTTCTCCCAGAATAGTCCTTACTCCAAGCCTATAAAAAAGCGACTTTGTTGGACGGATATCGTGATACTGAAGATCAATAGCGGCCAGTTTCGAATCGTCCCAATCAAGCCCGTTGCGATCACGGTAACCCGAGACGAGTCTGTACTTAGCCACCCAATCCAAGGTGTCAGAGAGCTGCATCGGATCCGTATCAAGAGCGTCTAGAACCTTCCCCCATAAGGTCAACACCGACTCGCCATCACCTTCGGGGCCAAGGGACCCAAGTCCATGGCTATCTCGATAGGCCTCAGCCCTTTCGAATACAGCTCGTTGAATCTCCAGCGCGGTCATCCTCTTTCCAGATTTTAAACGAAGCTGGCGCTTTAGGCTAAGGTCGTAGGAAACCTGTCGTAGAGAGGAGACCGGATCGCTTAACGACAGATCCAAGTCATCCATAAAGCCGTCTTCTATCATCGAAAGCACGATTGCAGTCGTCCCCACCTTGAGGTAACTTGACACCTCGGACATGTTGGCGTCGCCAAGAATCACGTGAAGTCTCCTGTAACGAGATGCGTCTGCGTGGGGCTCGTCGCGCGTGTTCACGATCGGGCGCTTAAGGGTTGTTTCCAGCCCCACCTCCTCTTCAAAGAAATCCGCGCGCTGCGAAAGTTGGAAAGGCACCTGACCCCTTGGCACTTGGGGCGATTCTGTCCCAACCTTTCCAGCACCCACCATGACCTGACGCGTCACGAAAAAAGGAGTTATGAACTTGACGAGCTTTCCGAAAGGCAACGCCCGATCGAGGAGGTAGTTCTCATGACATCCATAGGAGTTGCCTTTGCGATCGGAATTGTTCTTGTACACGACAATTTCCTGTCCAAGCGGCATAGACCTAAGCGCAGCGCTCATTGAAGTACGAAGAACCTCTTCGCCTGCCTTGTCGTAGATGACTGCCTCTCTCGGCGAGATGCACTCCGGCGAAGAGTACTCCGGATGAGCGTGGTCAACGTAATAGCGAGCACCATTGGTCAACACAGTGTTCACTAGATGGCTTTCGACCTCTGAAGGAGGAAAGCTTTCTCGAGCAAAGCCCCGAGCGTCGTTTCCAGGTGTCTCGTCAACAAAATCCCAGCCAACATTTCCGTGAAGCTCATTTATATACGCGTTGATCAAGATGCTGGACGCAGTTATTGGATTCGCATCCCTGACTCCGTGGACAGTGATGCCGTACTCTGTCTCAATCCCGCAGACCTTTGCTACTGCCATACCTGCACCTTATCTCTATCCGAGACCCAAGTGGCAAATACTTTTGGACCAAAAAATAATTAAATCAAACATTTTTCCCTGATTCATTCGGCCACACATCTGCCATCGAAAAAGTCTCGAGGGAGCAAAGCGACGAACGCATTCGCAATGTTTAGGCAGCTTATCTAACGGACCGCCAGCTAAACCTTCGCAGTGGCAACCGGGAAACCGTGCATTGAAAATAACGGCCTAGCGGGTTCAACAACAGAGCCTTCACGGCGACGAGCAGCGAGCGACCAAAATGGCAGATCAGCACACCACCACTGCGGGTGCTGACGGTAGGACCCGCTGCCTAGAGGTACTGTCCAGTTCCAACCTTCTCGATGGCCCTACCTCCTGCTGCATCCGCGCCTCCGGATACGAGAGTGCGTACGTAGACAATTCTCTCGCCCTTCTTGCCTGATATCTTCGCCCAGTCGTCCGGATTGGTTGTATTGGGCAGATCCTCGTGCTCCTTGTACTCCTTAGCTATAGACTCAATGAGGTCGGAAGTCCGGATCCCGGACTGCTCGCCCGATATCGCTCTTTTGATAGCCAACTTCTTGGCCCGTCGAACAATGTTTTCGATCATTGCACCAGAAGCGAAGTCCTTGAAAAACAGAATCTCTTTGTCACCATTTTGGTAGGTGACTTCAAGAAATCTATTTGCCTCGTCAGTCCTATACATCTCCTCAACTGTCTTTTCAATCATTGCCGCTATGGCCTTGTCCGGATCTCCACCTCCGATTGTGGCCACCTCATTTGAATCGATTGGCAGATCCGAAGTCAGATACCTTGAGAAGATCGCCACTGCGCCGGTCTCGTTGGGTCGCTCGATCTTG
>JAJYVK010000266.1 GCA_021792075.1 Actinomycetes bacterium
TACCCGGAAACAAAGATAGTCAAGTTCACTTCGAGAGAACTGGCACTTGCTTGGGCTGCGGAGGATCAGGGTTATGCGTGGAGCGGTAGCGCCAGATCAGACATTCCGGCTCAGCAGCGGAATTGGCATCATCGGCTACGGGCGCTGTACGAAATGCCCAAGGGATGGAAACCACCATCCAGGAAGAAGTTAGAGAGCGAAGTAGGCAAGCACAGGACAATGGGTTACCGGAGAAGGACAGAGGACATTTTGGGGTCGCATATAAGGCGAGAGGGGGAGAGGTTATACAAATGAGCAATTCTCTCCACTCGGACTGCCCCCCATAAAGGCCCTGCTCCGAGGCGAATAAATATCGGGCACCAGGTGGATGTAGTTCAGTGGTAGAACGTCGGTCTCCAAAACCGAAGACGAGAGTTCGATTCTCTCCAGCCGCGCGATGAGGTGTCATAGCAGCGGGTGTGATCAACCTGCGTGGACAGACGACTTAATGTGTGGAGAACGGGTAGCGCAAGCTTGGAACCCCAGTAACTCGCCTCATCGACTTCCATAGTTGTTCGGAATCTCTCCTAACCCTGTAATCAAGGTCCGTTTTGCGTGCATACATATATTGCAGCGAACCGACTACGAGGAGGCTTTTCTGTGGCTAACGAGCTAGGAGACCACTAGACATGCGAGGATCGCAATTACCGATGTTGTGAGAACATGCTGGCGGAGCTGACGACACTTCAGAGCAGTATGCGGCATGGTATGAAGCCCAGGTCTTGGCTTACAACCGAAAGCGCGACACGACGACACAAGCTACGCTTCAACCCTCCACCGATTTCGGGATTGGGAAGGAGGAGGACCTATGAGCTGGGGAGACAAGGGCGAATCATACAGGCCAGACAAGTGCGAACATGGACCTGAAGACGGTTGCATGTGGTGTTGCAGTGAGTGCAATCTGGACCGGCACTTTTGCCCCGGTTGTGGGACACCTACTGACCACAGTGAAAGCGTTTGCGGCGATTGCGAAAAGAGGTACAAGTAGATGGCTGGGGAAGAGCGGAAACCTCGTGCGATCATCTGCGACATCGACGGCACGATCGCAATTAGAGGCGAGAGAAGCCCTTACGACTACTCACGAGTAGGGGAGGACGAACCCAATCTGCCGATCGTGGAGTTAGTCAGAACTCTTAGCGAGAATTGGATACGGGAGATCATTTTTGTCTCGGATCGGGATGACTCGTGCGAGTTCGAGACCAACGAGTGGCTCAGGGCGACTTTAGATCTATTTGCCTCCTATGATGATGTATTCACATCACATTCTAAAATGCTCCAAACGGTCCTTTTAATTTCTCCTGGGGTATGTTAATCTTCAGGTGACATGCTCACGCCAGAAGAACTCGCTACCATCAAAGCATTCATGGGTGAGACGAATAACGTCGATGAATACAAGCGTGCTCTGGCAGTTGTTACCCTTGAGGCTGGAAATCCTCTAAAGGAGATAGGCCTTTCAAAAAAGCATGCCCAGCGTCTACGCCGGGAGTTCCGCAGTATTTCTGTGCTGGCATTCAAAGACAAGCGCCACAACAATAAGACGGTGCTTCTCACCGGGTCTCAGTGTGATGAAGTAATCGCCACACTTATGACGACGACTCCGAATGACCACGGATATACCAACTCGCCGTTTTGGTCAACACGCATTCTGGCTACCTTGATTGAGCACAAATACAGTGTCGTCTACTCCTCCCGGACAAGCTACTACCTGCTTTTCAAGAAGGCCTCCTTCAGCTTTCATTTGCCCGGCAAGCAGTATGAAAAAGCTGATGCAGAAGTGGTAGCTGCTTGGAAAAAAGAGCAGCATGTACGCCTAGAAGAGGCATTCTCTGATCCAGATACGGTGGTACTGGCTGAAGATGAGATGGTTCTCACTCAAGCGACAACAACCCAGAAAGTCTGGATACCCCAGGGTACGTCTCCAGCCGTGATTGAGACCAACGGAACCAGAAAGAACCGGAGCATCTATGGCTTTTTGAACCTGAAAACAGGGAAAGAGCATGCTTTTTCTACAGAGCGCCAGACGATGCATGAAACAGCGGCCATACTGTCTAGGGTCCGAAAGCTCTATCCCACCCAAAAAGTCCTACTTTTATGGGATGGAGCCGGGTGGCACAGAGGGAGCGTGGCACAGGAGGCACTGGTCACTCATAACATCGAAGCAATACATTTTCCCCCGTACAGCCCACAACTCAATCCTCAGGAGCACGTTTGGAAAAAGGGACGAACTGCTGTAACCCACAACCGTTTCATTCCCAAGATTGAACCAGTGACAAAGGAATTAGTCGACTACCTCAATGCAACGACGTTTCCCTACTCCTTGCTGGATTTCACGGAGCGAGTGAGAATGTGAGGTCTATAGTGCTTCATATGCGCAAGTCAGGTGACAACCGCTCGGATGCCATCGTCAAGCGGGAGATCTACGAAACGCACATCAAGGACCGGTACCAGGTCGATTACGTCCTTGATGACCGGTATTCGGTGGTTCGGATGTGGCGAGAACTGAGGCTTACGGTTCTCCAAGTCGCAGAGGGCAATTTCTAATGGACATCATAACGAAAGTCCTTGTCGGGTCCAGGCTTCACGGACTGGTCACTCCTGAATCGGATTGTGATTATCGGGGGGATCCACATTCAGCCTCTTCGAGACGTTTTATCCCCGTTCAAGACGCTCAAGAACACAAACTGGATTGAAGGCGACGTGGACAACACCAGCCACGAGCTGGCCGATTTTTGCAAACAGGCAACGCACGGCAATGCGACGATCCTGGAAGTGTTCTTTTCCAACCAGATTGTAGAAACGACACCGCTTGCGGATGAGATGCGGGCCAATTTGAAGAAGTTTATCGACACGGACAAGTTCGTGATGGCTTCGAGGGAATACGCGCCGGATCTCGAGGCTGCGTGAAATCTCGGCGGCCTCTGCCTGGCGGAATGTGCTTCGGCGGGGCACGATCGCGCAAAAAGGGGAGAAGACGGCTGGGGATTTCCTGACCGGGAGAGGGCAGCAAGGCGGACCCGCGCCTATGCTCCTCCTGCTCTTTAGACAGGATGAATTCCCCGTGGAGATGAGGGCGGCGACAACCTGGTTCGAGGAGATACTGATCAGAGATCTCACGTGCGGCGGAGAAACTCGAACGCGACGATTATCTACAAAATGGACCACGGTTCACTCCAAGAAGTAGACAGGTGTTTGGCTTCTTCGATAGAACTCCTGGCGGTAGCCCAAGAGACATTCCATTCACGGGCCAGTTGAGCGACCGGAACGTGATTTATCAGTGCTTGATGCGCCAGGCCAAGCTTGGCTCGGGTGGTCAGGGAGTGCCGCGAGCTGACAAAGTCAGCGGTTTCCGTCCAGGTGTTCTGGGGGCATTGCGGGTTCGAACAGGCCCACACCCGTTTCCTCCACATAAGGACAAGTCGTTTGTTATTAACCGGCAGATCCTGGACGATTGAATTTCTGCGATCCTTGGCCTTGGCGGGGTGTCCGCACGTCGGACAGTTCGCACTCTTTTTGAGCGTCTCCACTTGCGCGACTATCTTGTGTCCGGCCTCGTGGCACTTGATCAGGCGCAGCTCTCCAAGGCTTTCGATGGCATGCTGCAACGCATTGTCACACGTGGCGCTCCATTCAATGTCGATTCTATCTTTCATGCATCTATCTCCATGTTTTTCCACCACCAAGAGAATGCCTCAGTCTTTACCGCTCTGACAAATCCGCCAGGTTGAACATCGGGCACGAGGAGCCAACGCAAAGGTAGCGCCCGTGGTTTTCTCCTGGAGTCCGTTTCGGATGCATATACATGTTGCACGGGTCGAGATGAAGGGAAGAGTTTGATGAAGAAGCAAATGGCATTAGGAGCAGTTACTGCAACGGCATGTGCGGGCATTTTGGCGGTGAGTTCTACCGCGAGCGGACAGGTTGGCTGCGGCCAAAGAGATCCGGTTGTTGCGACCGGAAAGGCCGGATTCAACGCGACAAGGACA
>JAJYVK010000267.1 GCA_021792075.1 Actinomycetes bacterium
TGAGCCAAGGCGCTGGTCACTCCAAGCCCAAGGTCTGTTGCCGTGTGCCCAAAATGACCCTCAAGGAACCGCCGCACCCGTGGCTGGTTCTCAGCCATGGCGGTCAGCAAAGCTACCTCTGACGGAAAAGGGGCTAGTCGCATCAGCTGTCCAACAATCCCCACTCCTAAACCAACAACATCCGCGCCAAGTGCAAACGCGTTTCGCGAAATGGGTTCGCTGTCGCCAGGATGCTCTGGGCGTTCGTGAGGAAATCCTTCCCCACTCAAATCGTGAGCCTCCTCTACCCCTTCGACGACGTCGACAAGATCGTCTATCGATGCCTCATCGGGGTCGAACACCACCATGACACGGCCAACGACAGCATTCACCTGCGCCCACTGCACCCCTTTGATGGCATGAAGTGCACTCTCCACGTGACGGGCAACTGGCTCTTTCCCTGCCTCATGAATGCCCTTAACCTCGATCTGCGCTCGTCCATTGCTCACCCAAGTTCGACGATGCTGTCGATCGCCAACGAATCGATCTAGGAACCCTCCCAGCGCCTTTGGCAAATCGAAAGGATTCATCCGCGTTTTAGCCCAGTCCTGCCGAACGGCACCGGACTCAAAATCCCAGATATCGTACTACGCAATAGCAAACGTCTTCGCAGTTGACCGCGATCCCCACCACTCGATGAGTCGCTGCACAACGAGCCGAATTGCCATAGCAAAAGTCTCCGCGAGCAAGGTTTCAAAAAAGACTTCCATTCCCATCCTTCCGACCCACGCACTCGCATTCGAGTACGCACGACATCTTCACGATGGCTGAAATGGTAAAAGGCCTTCGTGAACACACGATGTACAGGATGTGTATTCTTATTGAATTCCAAATAGCATCGATCCGCGGACGACCAGTCTCGAATCTCAAGGTGCCGCATCGTGCAGAGATTCTCCGCCTCGCTCTAACTACGACGGTGACGAGCAACTATCACGCCTAGCCCCACCAGAGCCGCCAAGGGCGGGTCGACCACGCCCATAACAACCGATCCCGCCAACAGGCCGAGAAATCCGAGATTTACCAAGGGTTCAGGAATCGTCGTGTGCATCAAAGGCACAACGTAATTACCAGTTGCACCGCTCTTCTTTACACCGTTTTGCGTGTCCATCAAATGGCCCCCGCTTCCTTAGTGCCGGAATGAACGCAGTCTAGCACTTGCTGTCCAACGAGGAAATCCCAATATCATGGCGTGACCCTGCATCCTATGGTCAATGGCTGCTGGCTAATGTCATCGGCTCAGGTGGCCCATCCTCTCGCCACCCACTTACTCTGCAGGACCGTCGCGCTCCCAGATACAGATATATGCCTACAGCCCCCGCCTCGCTTCATTCGGGCAAATGCTCGGCTGTCACCTTCACGCCAGGCTTTACGTTTGCTAGAACAGGCAAGATGTGATTGAGGACCTGTTCCGCTGTCGCCTTGTGCCTATTGCCAGCCGAAGTCACCTCATACCAACCACCTTCATCCTTGACAAAGTAGTAATAAAATCGGCCAGCGCTGGAGCTGAACGTTATTCGGTACTCGGTATTTTGCAGCGTCATGACATCGCCTCTCAACCGCCTCGTAAATGCTCCTCGAAACATTATACAAATCAAATTGCCACTGAGTCGAGCCTCAAACTCATCCCCATAATGTTACGAACCTGGCAGAGTATGTTGACCACAGGTTTGGCCAGACTGGCCGAACCCGACTGTAAACTCTATCTTGTTGGCCTATCAGATCTTCTTTGCCGTTTCCTCAAGTTCCTCTTCACGCTCTGAGTGTTTCCAGTTCAACTCACTTTTTCTCAATGAAACCCGATCACAAATTCGCTGACCGTTCTGATAGCACTCTGGCGAGATATCATTAGCAACGGCCAAGATACACCGGCACGACAATCCCTGCGCCTTGGCGATTGAGACCGGTTTGAAGAACCCTGGTAACACCGAACTCGAGGTGTTTGAGCCACGCTTTAGCAGCAAAGTTGCATATTTCAAACAGCAAAAGCGCATCGGCTAAACAGATCGCTTCGCGAATCCAGACAGTTCCATTTTTTCATCGCGGCAATCTCCACTCCACTTTCCCTCCCACTCCAACTAAGTTCCCGTGAACCTCTCGCTCAGCGTTCTCACGAAGTCTTCGTGATCTTGGACAGCGTGGTTATCGTAAACGCCTCGATACAAATTGGGCTTGAACGTTCGACAACTTTCGGCAATGCTCAAGCATCTCGCATTGCGATGACAACAATGGTGCCACAAACACAGGCCAGGAACAGTAGCCAAATTCACCACAGCGCGTCAGCCAAGGTCAAAAATAGGCGTGAACTCGTAGATACGGTCATCCAATCTATGGATTGCCTCACCGCAGTAGCGTCTAAAGAGTATTCGTGACACGTTGCCAGGAAATGCCCTTTCAAATGACACCAAGTCCACAACTGTGGGTGGCCCTCGCTATTTGGCCTTTCTTAGTCGGCGAGCGGGAACAAGAAGAACTGGGTTCCTCCGCGCTCTTCACCTCCGACTAGCTCCGATTCGTGATTCCTGAAGTACTCCATTAACCTCTCGGATGTAGCGATAGCTGAAGCTGGAACGTGCGCGAAGCTTGATCCTGTCCCACCCGCAGGCTCAACGATTTTGAGCCCGAGAGCCAGTGCCTCGCGGGTGGTCAGTCTGTCATCTTGACGGGACATCTTCCCTCCTGTAAAAGTCTCCAAAAGACTACATTTCGTAGGGTCGACGTGCAAAGAGACAGAACTAGCACATTCCGACCTCTGAATATTCTCAGAAAGACTCCCAGAGGCATTGGCTCTCAACCAGCGCCCCCGGCAGGATTCGAACCTGCGACCAACTGCTTAGAAGGCAGCTGCTCTGTCCGGCTGAGCTACAGGGGCTGGTTTGTCAACGAGACAATATCCTAATCCGTCCGACACCCATTGAGCTATTTAACATCTGTAGGCTGCAAAAACTTTCTTAGCAACCGAGAAATACCAGGGTTTTGGTCGCGGTTGTTAAGTATCGTACTAATAACGCTAAATGCGTGACTATGATGAATGAGCACTGTGGTGGCCATAGCTCAGTTGGTTAGAGCGCCAGGTTGTGGCCCTGGAGGTCGGGGGTTCAAGTCCCCTTGGCCACCCCATCCAGTCGTTGGTTTGACTGGCCAGCTTTTCTATAGTGGTTTTGCTGGTCATTCGGCCTGGTCTACTAGTTGTCACAACTAAGTTGAGACCTGAAATTGAGCGCGCCTCTAGCTCAACGGCAGAGCAACGGACTCTTAATCCGCAGGTTCTGGGTTCGAATCCCAGGGGGCGCACCAGGTCAGAGCTTATTTTTCAAAGCGCCACCTGGCGTTTTTAATGGTCATCGAGAAATTGCCAAGTGCCACATTAGTCCGGCGCCCGAATCAGAGCACATCGAGGCTAATACGCGTGCAGCGATCTCGAAAGCTTCGACCGTCAAGTAACAGAAAAGGAGCCGAGCAAGACCATTCCACGTAACGCCTTCGGCGAAGCGGCAGAAGCAAAGAGTGCTGCAGCCCATAACGACTATCCTCGTAGCTCCATATGTCAGATAAGGCGCATCTGAGCCGTAACTCGCCCATTGGAATGTACCACTTTCACGATCACCAGCAAAGCTAGCAAAGCTTAACCACTTTAACTTCAGGCAAATGGGCCAAGGGCCACTCTCGCACATCAGTCGCCTCGAGTCCAATCGTTCCAGCTCGAAGCGGTGATGTACGATGGTCAAGCTTCCGAATTTTAAAGCATGGAAAGTAGGTACATATGGCTGAGCTTGTTCGTGTAGACCGCGCTCTCGTGCTCAAATTGAGCACCATCGAGAAGGCAGAGGGGGTACACGGTGATATCACCGTTCCACTGTCGTCGGTCCAAGACATAACCGTCGTCGATGACATCATTCGTGCGGTTCACGGAATCAAGCTGCCTGGCAGCCGAATTCCTGGCGTCTTCGCAATGGGGA
>JAJYVK010000268.1 GCA_021792075.1 Actinomycetes bacterium
CAAGAGACTGTGCTAAGCACCATCAGTTCTCTACCGATCACCTTCGTCCCATTAGCTGATTGCGACGGCTTGGTCACAGTCACTGAGATCTCATCTAGTGAATCGATACCTCCATTCGACAACACCGCAGTGGATGGCTTTGCGCTCAACTATGGCTCGGTTGTCGCAGGAACGAAAGAGTTCGAGATTCTCGGCACCATCGCCGCCGGCGATGCAGGAGACATTCCCATAACAGCGTCGACTACTGTGCGGATCATGACAGGCGCTCCCATGCCACCGGGCGCCGACTGCGTTCTTATGGTCGAGGATTCCGTCATTTCAGAAAAGAACGGCAAGAGTTACCTCTCTTTTTCCAAGAAACTGTCTCGGTTCGAGAATGTCAGAGAGGCCGGGAGTGATATAAGGGAAGGTCAGATACTCTTCCCGCCTAACACCCAACTTTTCGCTGGACATCTAGGAGTTCTCGCAAGTCTGGGAGTTCAGACAGTCAGCGTCTACCCCCGAGCTCGGGTCGGCATACTCTCGACCGGCAGCGAACTCACCAACGATCCCGCCCCTTTGCTGCCTGGCCAGATCCGAGACTCAAATCGGCCCACCTTATTCAGTCTTGTCAGAGAGATGGGCGCAACACCTATAGATCTCGGTACCATCCCCGATGATCAGGACAGTCTTCGAGAGGGTTTTCTTGAAGCCGCCTCTTCCTGCGACGCTGTTCTGTCATCAGGTGGCGTAAGCGTTGGGGATTTTGACTACACCAAGCAAATCCTTGACGAGCTCTCCGAAGGCACCATGTCATGGATGCAGATCGCGATCAAGCCAGCCAAGCCATTTGCATTTGGTCTAATCGGCTCAACTCCCGTATTTGGGCTTCCTGGAAACCCGGTGTCCTCCGTAGTCTCGTTCGAACTTCTCGCACGACCGGCCATCCGTAAGATGATGGGGCACGAGCAACTTTTCAGAACGCCGGTATTGGCGATTGCCAAGACTGATCTTCGCAGACGCCCCGACGGAAAAGTACACTTTTTAAGAGTCACAGCTCGTCTCGAACTTGATGGAAGGGTATACATAGAGCCACAGAGAGAACAGTCGAGCCACCTACTCTACTCCATGGCCAACTCGAATGCCCTGGCTGTCGTTCCTGATGGCAGCGGTTGCAAGGCGGGCGATCAGGTGGAGACCTTAGTCCTGCGCGAACTTTGAGATTCCTGCGATCATAAGCACTTGCCTTCGCATGTTGCTGCAGAGCATGTGATCTACCAAAGTAGGCTTTAATCGTGTCTTCAAAAAGCTTTACTCCACTCATCGATCCATTTGAGAGACGGGTAAGAGACTTACGGATTTCTGTTACTGATAGATGCAATTTCCGTTGCACCTACTGCATGCCAGAAGCCGGCCTAAAATGGCTGGACCGAAAAGATATCCTCTCTTTTGAAGAAATTGCCAGACTGGCTCGCATATTCGTCGAGAATTTCGATTTCGATGGAATTCGACTGACCGGCGGCGAGCCAACGGTACGCGCAGACCTTCCGGTGCTAATAGAGAGGCTTTCAGGTCTGGTGGTGCCGTCAACCAATCAGCGTGTAGACCTCGCTATGACAACCAACGGATCCGCATTAAGGCTCATAGCAAAAGATCTTAAGCAAGCAGGGCTACGGAGGCTGAATATATCGATTGATTCCCTCGACGCTCAGATATTCGAATCGATGACCCGACGAAATCATCTCGACAAGGTACTTGATGGCATAGACGCCGCCCTCGAAGCCGGCTTCGAACCTGTGAAGATTAATATCGTGATGATACGGGGGGTCAACGACCACGAAATCGTGGACTTCGCCAAGTTTGGCCGAACAAAAGGGGTACAGCCTCGTTTCATCGAGTTTATGCCCCTCGACGCTGACGGTGCTTGGAACATGAATAAAGTAGTTCCTGCGGACGAGATCGTAGACAGGATCAACGAGGTGTTCCCCCTTGAAGCTGTGGTCCACGGACCCGAACCAGCGCAGCGATTCGTTTATAAAGACGGTGCAGGAGAGATAGGAGTCATTCCCTCTGTTACGAAGCCATTTTGCGGCGACTGTGACAGGGTCCGCCTGACCGCTGAAGGCAAATTCATGACTTGCTTATTTGCAATTGACGACTTTGACTTGAGAAATATACTTCGATCAGGTGGAACTGATCAGGAGATCATGGAGCAGATCCGTGCTGCAGTCGGCACCAAGTGGGCTGGTCACAATATCGGCAACGTCAATTTCATCAGGCCGTCCAGATCGATGAGCCAGATCGGCGGATAACGGCCACAACTTGCATTCTCAGGAGTATCGAACTAAGAGATTCAGCGTAAAAGAAAGAAAGGCCTTGGATTCAACTCATGTCAGACCGTAGCCTAACCCATCTAGACCCACTCGGCCGTGCACGGATGGTCGACGTCACTCCCAAAGAACCTACGCACCGGAGGGCGACCGCGCGATGCAAGGTGTTCATGCTTCCTGAAACCACAGCAAAGGTTGCGAACAACGCAATGACAAAAGGCGATGTATTGGGCGCCGCAAGAATTGCCGGAATCCAAGCCGCAAAGCGAACGCCAGAGCTGATCCCGCTTTGCCATCCACTGCTAGTGGGATCCGTGTACATCAATTTCACTATTGGTGACGACTACGTTGAGATCGAGAGTCAGGTAGAGACCGTAGACCGTACCGGAGTTGAGATGGAAGCGCTCACTGCGTGCTCAGTTGCAGCCCTCACGGTTTACGATATGTGCAAGTCAGCCGATAGAACAATGGTCGTCGGCGAGTTGGCACTCTGGGAAAAAGTCGGGGGCAAGTCAGGCATCTGGAAACGACCGGGAGCGGAGACCATGCCAGAGTTGAGCCTTTAGTTTTCCACAAATTCAGCAATCGCCCACCACAAATAATCGTATGTAGTAAAAAATAGGCAAATGTTCAGCAGGCGTGGCATCTGCTTGGTATATTTGTAATTACACATATGTAGTTAAGGAATTGTCGATAAATGCTCCTGGCGATTGTTGCATCAATGTGGGCTGCGGTAATCACCATTCCACTAATTGTGAGATGGCGAGATTCACGTCACATCACATCAGTTGGAACCTTCTCCAGATCGCTTGGGGTTCTTGGCCAACAGTGTTCCACCTCCATGACTGCCATACCTGGACGCCAAGCGGTTCGCAAATCCTCATGGACAATACTTACCAAGTTCGGCCGTGTGGAACCAGAAGTTGTGTTGCAGGAGTTCTATGGCCTCACTACATCTCAACCGAACAGAGTTGTACATTACAAAACAAGGGTCTCTCGCCTCGCCCGCCAACAGATGATGAGACGCCGCAAGAATATCCTCTTCAGCTTGTTGGGAAGCACCTTCTTTTTGTTCGTGGTCAATCTGGTAATGGGATCTCGAATCGTCGAACTGCTCACTCTTTTGGCTTTTCTGGCACTGATCTGCTACATCGGGCTCCTGATTCAGCTCAAAAAGGCAGCCTTTAGCTAATCGTTCAGAAATTTAGGACTCTTACCACCCCCTCTTAGGGTAAAATCGAACTTTGCCCGGGGGTGTAGCTCAGCTGGTAGAGCGCTACGTTCGCAACGTAGAAGTCGGCGGTTCGAGTCCGCTCACCTCCACCAAAGTATCCGCATGAGAACCCTGCACCTTGTCGGCTTCAGAGTTCGATAACGATCCCAGCGGGACCACCATGAACTGGCCTTTGGTAGCGTGACCGGAAAACAGCAAAACCTGTCGTCTCTCCTGCCACATCGAATGACTCTCCAAGTCGATATAGTTCACCATTTGTTTCCCTCCGGCACAAGTGTGTACCCACGTTCACTCGCACGCTTCCCTAGCGGCCGTAGCCGCTAGTTTCTTCCCTCTGAATAGGCACAATGGCTCCTACCACCTCTTTTCGCAGCTCAATAATCGTGAGACCGGATTCTTCTCGGTTCAAAGATGCGGCGAGGCAACACAAGCGTCGGACTT
>JAJYVK010000269.1 GCA_021792075.1 Actinomycetes bacterium
CTCGAACCAGCTTCATAGCTGGCCAGAGAACTTCACTGTGCATCCCAAGCTGCTGCGTCAGCTTGAAAGCCGCAAGGCGTTGTTCGATTCCGGCCAGATCGATTGGAGCCTTGGAGAGGCCTTCGCGTTTGGCACCTTGCTGATGGATGGTGTCGATGTTCGTTTTGCCGGGCAGGATTCGAGAAGGGGCACGTTCAGCCATAGGCATGCCGCGATGATCGATTTCGAGACCGGTGAGGACTATATCCCGCTAGCGGAACTGTCTTTGGGAGGTGCGCTGACCAAGTCGGGCAAGCCAATGGGTCGCTTCATGATCTACGACTCGTTGCTTTCCGAATATGCAGCTGTGGGTTTTGAATACGGTTATTCGGTAGTGCGCAAAGACTCCCTTGTCTGTTGGGAAGCGCAGTTTGGCGACTTCTCTAATGGAGCTCAGATAATAATTGACCAGTTTTTAGTTGCGGCAGAGGACAAATGGGAACAGAGGTCCGGTCTGGTCATGCTCCTGCCCCATGGTTACGAAGGTCAAGGTCCCGAGCATTCGTCGGGTCGAATTGAAAGGTTCCTTCAGTTGTGCGCGGGGTCGAATATTGCCGTGGCAAACCCAACGACCTCGGCACAGTTCTTCCACCTACTTCGTGCTCAGGTCCTGAGATCCCATCAGCGTCCACTTGTGGTGTTCACACCAAAGTCACTTCTTAGGGCACGCCAATCGCGTTCGAGTGTCGAACAGCTTGTCTCTGGCCACTTCAGCGAGGTCATCGATGACCCCCTTGTCACGGCCGCAGGAAAGACCATCGATCCCAAAGACGTCAGAAGGTTGGTGCTCTGTTCTGGAAAAGTCGCCTACGATGCGCTTGCTAGGCGCGATGCCATAGCCGATGGAAAGGAACCGGGAGAGATCTCAGCGGTTGTTCGTATCGAGCAGCTTTATCCGTGGCCTGTTGAGGAGCTCAACAACGTCTTTGCAAGATACGCAAACGTCAAAGAGGTTGTATGGCTTCAGGAGGAGCCGGAGAACATGGGTGGCTGGAACTTCTCGCACGGTCAGCTGCATGCGCTGCTTCGAAAGGATTTCGCACTTCGGCACGTTTCACGCATCCCTGCTGGCTCGCCAGCTACGGGTTCGGCTGCGATGCATGCCTTGGAACTCCAGGACCTACTTTATCGTGCAATGAATTTGACGGTAGACGCTGTCAGGCCCTCTGACGATCACTAATAGATTTGTGAACGGCACAGGGGCTTGGTTAGTCGGTATGACTGGATATAAAGGCTTTGCTTTACCTAGCTTTTTCGAGGATGAACTTCGATGAGAGTCGCGACATGGAATGTGAATTCGCTCAACGCTAGAATGCCTCGCTTTGTAGCTTGGCTGAAAGAGACCGAGCCTGACGTTGTCTGCATTCAGGAGACAAAGCTGAAGCAGGATGCGTTTCCATATCTAGAACTGGAGCTGCTCGGCTACGAGTCGGCTCATTTTGGTCAGGGGCAATGGAATGGAGTGGCCGTAATTTCTAAAGTTGGACTCAAGGACCCGATAATGGGAATCGAGGGTGGGCAGACTGAGTCGGAGGAAGCGCGGGCAATAACAGTCGACTGCAACGGTGTGGGTATCATGTCGATCTATGTTCCAAACGGCAGAGCTGTCGACAGCGATCATTACAGGTACAAGCTTCGTTGGCTGGCCTCGCTCAGGCGGCATCTTGATGAACACTTCAAACCAACAGACAAGTTGATCGTGGCTGGAGATTTCAACATTGCTCCGGAGGACAAGGACGTTTGGTCGCCTGAGGCCCTTATCGGAAGTACCCACGTCTCCGAGCCGGAGAGGGAGGCGCTTAGGCAACTCATGGGCTGGGGTTTGGTAGACTCGTTCAGGCACTTCTATGACCAAGACGGGCTCTTTACCTGGTGGGATCACCGAGGCGGCGCATTTCATAAAAGGCAGGGTCTTCGGATCGATTACCTTTTGGTGACCAAGTCGCTTGAGACGCATCTGAACTGGGCTTTGGTGGATAGAAATGCGCGCAAGGGGGAAAGGCCATCTGACCATGCGCCTGTGATTATTGATTTTTCGATGCCATAACCGATCGCTTGGAGGAGCTGAATGTCGCAGGATAGTGATGTTGAAAATGAGATGATGGCCAGAGGTACTTGGGCCGAGAAGTTCAAGGAGTTCCAGTCTGATCGAGGAAACCCTCGTCGAGCTGCCTTTGCTAGGGTGGGGAATGCCACAAGGCGGGTGATAGAGCACTTGGTGGCCACCACAGCGACCAACGAGGACCTCGAAAGTATTGCAGATCAGATTGAGAGCGTCGCCTCCGCTCTGGAGCGCTATCCAATGGGTCGGACTTACGAGGGCTTTTCCGAAGCGGCAAACGCGGGTTCGCCAGGAGGGTTTTTTGATCACTCGCCGATCTCAGGAGTGGCAAACCCGATAGCGCCGCCCCTTAGGTTCGAAATTCCGGACATGGATTCAGCAGGTGAAAAGAGGATCATTGGAAGGGCAAATTTCGGGTCGGCCTACGAAGGCCCGCCAGGCTGCGTCCACGGTGGCTATCTTGCGGCCTCGTTTGACGAACTCCTGGGACGTGCCCAGTCCCTTGGAGGCAATCCCGCAATGACCGCTAATCTGACAATAAACTATCGCAAGCCGACGCCACTTAAATGCGACCTGGAGTTTGAAGGCATTCTTGTCAAGGTTGATGGACGTAAGGTGTACACCAGCGGTACCTGCAAATACAACGGAATTGTCACAGCGGAGGCAGAGGCGTTGTTCGTGAGCATCAATTTCGAGAAGCTTGCAGAGCTGGCGAGGCTTCAGCGCCGGATCTGATCAGTCACGCCGGTCAAGCGGTGAGATGTTTCAGCAACTCAGCTCCAAATCTTGAGGCTTTCGTGCTGCCTATGCCGGCTATTTTCGAAAGTTCTTCGATCGTGGCAGGTTCTTGGATGGCCACTGATGCCAAGGCATGATCATGAAGGATTATATGCGCCGGCACTCCAAGTTCCTTGGATTTCTTTGACCGCCATAGACGGAGAGAAGCAACAATAGCCTGCTGCTTATCGGTAAGTGATATCTTGTGCTCAGCCTGTTTAAGTACATTTCTGGCCCTCCTGATGGCGGTCAAGGCGTGGTCAGAGGTGGCAACGTGTCCTGATAGCCTGTCCGCCTCATCTTGCAGTCCTGCCAAATAAGGGGATGGCTCTCTCTTGAGCTGACGTGTATTGAAGCTGCGATGTTTGGCCCAGGTCAGCGTTATCTGGCTCTTTGCGCGCGTTATGGCTACGTAGAGCAACCTCTGCTCCTCCAAGAGTGCCTCTCTGGTCTCTGCTCTTGCTATCGGTACCAAACCATCTTCCATCCCTACGATGAACACAGTTCGCCACTCGAGTCCTTTTGCCCTATGGAACGTGGTCAAATTGACGGCATCAGCAGCGCTCTCGTTCGCCGCATTACGCGCTTCGCTCCTGAGCCATAGGGCCAGCGATCGTGAGTCGCTCTTCGGAGACGAGGAAAGATGCTCTCGTGCGAGTTCCAGAAAGAGGTTGAGGTTTTCGAAAGCCGGGCCCGTTGAAGAGTGATTGTGCAAGGTTTTTTCCACGGTTTCTTCGAGCCATGCGTAGAGGGAAGTTCCAGCGAGCAGGATGCTTCCTTGCTCAAGACTTGCGAGGATGGTTCGCACTTCGCTCTGGGCAAGGTAGCTCGTCTCGCTGGCGAGAAAGGAGGGGATCCCCATCTCTTTAAAGGTCCGTTGAATCGGAATTAACTGAGCGTTCGTTCGCGCTAACACTGCGATATCACGCCAGCTGGTTCCAGGCTGGCGGGCTTGCTTTATGAGACGAGCAACAGATTGCGCTTCAGCTGTGTCGTCGTTGAACGCTCTTATCACGGGGATTGGACCGTCAGGAAGGTTCGGCAGGAGACCCTTTTCATAGTGCGAGATTTTGTTCTGCTTGTTAAGCACGCTGCGCGCCAAG
>JAJYVK010000270.1 GCA_021792075.1 Actinomycetes bacterium
GCATAGGGCACGTCCACGTTGTCAAGTCCGATACCCGCCCTGCCGACAACAATGAGATCCTTCGCTGCGTCTAGGACCGGAGCAGTCACCTTGGTCGCTGACCTGATTATCAAGGCCTGAGCGCCTGGGATTGCGGCGATCAGCTGTTCTGGTGTGAGATTCAGAGCCACATCGACGACGTGGCCGGCTTGCCTAAGTTGATCTAGACCGGTTTCGGCAATTTCTTCGGTTACCAAAATGCGTGCCATGTTTAAGAGTCCTCGCTAAATTCTCAAATGCAGCTACATGTGGGGCTTCTAGGATCTTGTCGCCAATTTCCTGATCAAGACATTAGTTGATATATGGTCTTTTCATACTTCGCGGTAGCGTTTGTATCACAGGCTTCTCATAGCCTGAACTCGCATTAAAGGCTAATTCTCGAAGTGGAATGTTTCGAAGCCATGACGGAGGCGAGTCTACATTGAGCGTGAACCGGCTACCAGTTCCGCAATCCTTCCGATGCCTTTCGCAATATCTTTCTCCCCCATCGCGTAGCTGAAACGGGCATATCCGGGGGTTCCGAATGCCTCACCGGGAACGATCGCTACCTTTGCCTGGTCCAGGATTACCTCGGCCAGTTCAGCGGTGGTTGTCGGCACGATCCCCGAGTAGTCTCGCTTCAGCAGACCTTCAAGACTGGCAAAGGCGTAGAATGCTCCTTCCGGCATGGGGCACTCCACGCCCGGTATGGCGTTCAAGAGCCCATGGATGAGCACTCTTCGTCGGTCGAAAGCTACCTTCATTTTCGCCACGTCGTCAAGTGTGCCTTCTAGCGCTTCGATGGCGGCTCTCTGGGCAATGTTAGATACGTTTGATGTGGACTGGGATTGCAGATTGGTGGCGGCCCCAATGACGTCTTGAGGTGCAATCATCCAGCCGACCCTCCAGCCGGTCATGGCATAGGTCTTCGCAACTCCGTTAACTACGACCGCTTTGTCCAATAGCCGCGGCTCGACTACAGGGAGTGACCATGCCTTGTGGTCGTCATAGACAAGGTGTTCGTAGATCTCATCAGCCATGACCCAAAGATCATTGTCGACGAGCCATTGCGCGAGCTCTTTCGACTCGTCCAAGTTATAGACGGCGCCGGTCGGGTTCGAAGGTGAGACGTGAACAAAGAGCTTTGTTCGCGGGCTTAGGTAGTTGTTCAGCTTGCTGACTTTGACTTTGAAGCCATTCTCCAATGTCGTTGGCACCTCGACCGGTATGCCACCGGCAAGCTTCACCGCTTCGGGATAGGTGGTCCAATAAGGGGAGGGAATCAAGACTTCGTCACCCTCGCCGACAAGTGTTGCAAAGGTGTTGAAGATGGCGTGTTTGCCACCGTTGGTCACTAAAACCTGAGATGAAGAGACTTGAAGGCCTGAGTCCCTCTTGGTTTTCTCGGCTATTGCTTCGCGCAGTTCTGGCAGTCCAGCGGTCGGTGTATAGCGATGATTCTTGGGATCGAGGCATGCTTGGGCTGCGACGCGGGCAATTCTCTCAGGAGTTGGAAAGTCGGGTTCTCCGGCCCCGAATCCGATGATGTCCATGCCCTGCGCCTTTAGCGCCTTTGCCTTGGCGTCGATTGCTAATGTGGCCGACTCGGCTACATTTTCGATTCGGGTAGATATCCTTGGTTTTGTCGGTTGAGTTTCCAATTGGGCTCCAGAAATGTGAGAATCTATAATCGTGGCAAATAACTCATCAGAAATCATAATCCCTTCCAATCTCCTTCCAGGAGATGGGAGATTTGGCTCAGGACCTTCTAAAGTCCGTCCGGAAGCGGTCGAAGCTTTGGCCAAGGTCGCCAAGACCTACATGGGCACCAGCCATCGTCAAGCAACCGTAAAGGACATGGTTGGCCGCCTTCGAACTGGCCTCCAGGAGCTTTTCCGCCTTCCCGACGGTTACGAGGTAGTCCTCGGCAATGGGGGAGCGACCTGCTTTTGGGATATAGCTACGTTTGCTCTAATCGAGAAGAAGAGCCAGCACCTTAGTTTTGGAGAGTTCTCATCCAAGTTTGCAGCAGCTTCCAAGGAGGCCCCGTTCCTCGATGAGCCTGACATTATCGTGTCGAAGCCAGGGACGAAGCCTTCGGTGCAGGTGAATCCAGAGGTCGATCTTTATGCTCTTACGCACAACGAAACATCGACCGGGGTCTCCATGGAGATTCGGCGACCGGAAGCGCCAAGCGCAATAGTGGCTGTCGACGCAACTTCGGCCGCAGGTGGTCTCAGAGTGGATCCTTCTCAGTTTGACGTTTACTACTTTGCGCCCCAGAAGGTCTTTGCGTCAGATGGCGGCCTTTGGGTGGCCCTGCTTTCGCCTGAAGCAATCGAGCGTGTTGCAAGGATAGCCGACTCGAAGAGGTGGATACCCGCATCGCTTGACCTTACGATCGCTATCGACAACTCTCGGCAGAACCAGACCTATAACACACCAGCACTTGCGACAATCTTCCTGATGGTGCAACAGCTGGAGTGGATGCTGGAAAATGGTGGTCTCGAGTTCTCAGCATCAAGGTGTGACCAATCCTCCGCGTATCTTTATGATTGGGCCGAGCGCACCGAGTACACCACGCCTTATGTTGAGGATCCTGCTGATCGTTCACACGTAGTTGGCACCATCGACTTCTCTGACGAAGTCGATGCGGCCAAGGTGGCGAAGATTCTTCGTGGCAACGGTGTGGTCGATGTGGAGCCGTATAGGAAGTTGGGCAGAAACCAGCTGAGGGTGGCGATGTTTCCAGCTGTCGATCCAAGCGACGTGGAGGCGCTTACTAAGTGCGTCGATTTCGTAGTTTCCAAGATTAGCAGCTAGGTTCCAAAGCGGCTTAAAAAAATGCCATGACGCAAGTTGGCAACGAAAAAATCAGGCCGCTCCGACTGGTGCGGCCTGATCGTATCATCGAGAAGAATCGATTTCGCTTACTTCGCCATTGTTGGCAGCCAGGATTTCCTTCGCGACTCGTAGTCGGTTATCTCCTGGGCAGATCTGAGCGTAAGGCCAATGTCGTCGAGTCCCTCTAGCAGGCGGTACTGTGTGAAGTCGTCCATCGGAAAGCTGGCGACAATTCCTGCCGAAGGAACGGACACTGTCCTTGCGGCGACGTCCACGATAATTTCTGTGGAAGGGTCTTTCTTGATCTGCTCGGTGATTGAGTCGACCTCTGCCTGGGTCAACACGACAGGAACAAGGCCGGCTTTGGTGGAGTTGTTACGGAAAATATCTCCGAACCGCGGCGAAATGACCGCCTCGAATCCGTAATCTGTCAGCGCCCAGACCGCATGTTCACGGGAAGAGCCGGTGCCAAAGTTGGGTCCTGCGACAAGGATCTTTGCGTTCTTGTATACGGGATCATTGAGCACGAAGTCGGGGTCCTCCCTCCATTCCTCAAACAGGCCTGCGCCGAATCCGGTTCTTTCTACCCTTTTTAGCCATTCTGAGGGGATTATCTGGTCTGTGTCAACGTCGCTTCGTTCGAGCGGGATACCCCTACCCCGAATCTCTTTGATTGGTCGCATCTGTAAATCCTTTATTGAGCTTGGACTATTAGATCTGGTCAGGTGTTGCAAAATGTCCGGCAATGGCTGTGGATGCTGCAACGGCTGGCGAAACGAGGTGTGTTCTCCCGCCCTTGCCCTGGCGGCCCTCAAAATTTCTGTTCGAAGTCGAAGCGGCCCGTTGCCCAGGTGAGAGGTGATCAGGGTTCATGCCAAGGCACATGGAACAGCCCGGCTCTCTCCACTCGAAACCTGCATCCAGGAAGATCTTGTCAAGCCCTTCCTGTTCTGCTTGCTTTTTGATGTGCTGAGATCCTGGGACGACGAGCGCTCTTATGCCGGGAGACACCTTTTTGCCCTTTGCAACACTGGCGGCAAGGCGGAGGTCTTCGATTCGCGAGTTGGTGCATGAGCCAATGAAGACGGTGTCGACATAGATTTCGGAGATTGGTGTTC
>JAJYVK010000271.1 GCA_021792075.1 Actinomycetes bacterium
GATCTACAGAGCGATGCGCCAAGAGGCTCCTGCAGTTCATAGCGACGCACATGGTGGCTTTTGGTCAATAGTCAGGTACGACGATATCAAGAGAGCCGCACGGGATTTTCGGGTGTTCTCCTCAGCTCTTGGTACCTCGATTGGCGCTCGGGGTGCCAACATATCTGCACCACCGAAGGCTCCAATTGAATACGATCCGCCTGAACATACGAGGTTGCGCAAGGCTATGCAGACGCCGTTTCTGCCCAACAATGTCAAAATGCTTGCCGAAGGAATCCGATCCGGTGTGAACGAGCTTTTGGACGGTATTGCTGCCAAGGGGAGCTTCGATATTGTGAAAGACCTGGCGGAGCCAGTGCCTCAAGAAGTTCTCGCGAGGATCCTTGGTTTTGACGAGGAGGCCAAGAACAAAAACAGAGAGTTTGTTCTTGCCGTGGTACATGCTCACTTCGGCTCGAGCGAAGGAGCGTGGAACGACTTTCGCTCGTTCTTGTCAGAGGAGATCCATAAGCGCCAGTCGAAACCCGGAGATGATTTTTTCAGCCACCTCTGTTCAGATGAGTTCGACGGAGCCAGATTCAATGAAGCGGAACTGATCAGCATGCTCGTTGCCCTTGCATTGGCGGGTCATCATACGTCTATAAACGGAATATCATCATTGCTCCGAAGAATGGCCGATAAAAGGGCTAGGAAGGCCTATCTGACCGATGCGAGACTTGGACCGAACATGGTAGAAGAGACACTTCGGTGTGATCCTCCCATTCATCTAGAGGCCAGAACCACGACTGCGTCGGTTGAAGTCAGCGGAGTGAAGATTCCGGCCGATTCCCAGGTCGCTCTGGTTTATGCCGCAGGCAACCATGACGAGGTCGAATTCGATCATCCGGAAGAATTTGATTTCATGCGCGGTTCCAATCAGCATCTCTCCTTCGGTCACGGAATACACAGCTGCTCAGGAATGCACCTTGCCAGGCTGGAGATGTCAATTGTCCTTGAAGAGACGATGAAGAGATTTCCCGGTTATGTTCTGGCGGGAGAGCCGATCGACTCAGGGCTGATCTACGGTCATCACATGGGTTGGGAATCAATTCCAGCGGCAATCGAGTAGGTCTTTCAGCCGACCAGAGCTGCACAGATGGGGATAGGGGTCAATTGGTGCCATATCCTACGGGTCACTCCGATTATTTGGATTTGAGGTTTTTCTGTCCGGTTTCATAGTGAGAGAAAGACAAATGCGGAAGCGTCTCACTCGGCACACGATCGGTGCTGCCCGCACAAATGATGTTTAGGTCGGCAGCCACTTTGGATTTTGGATAGTCGTCAGTTCAACTGCCCTCGGGGGGCAGCGCCTCGAGGGTGGGGCTGGATGTCTCGGGTGGCTTCGATGGGTTTATCAAGAACAGAAATACAGCTAATAGCGCCACCGGTACCAATGTGAAAACTGATATAGCTCGATAACCGAAGAAGGTGGCAACTTCACCCAATAGAAAAGGACTTATGACCGAGGCGGCGCTGGTTGCCGCAGCAAGTGTGGCGTTTGCTCTCGGCACGTCCTTTGTGGTGGTTGTGCGGGCAACTGTCGATATAGATACCGGATAGACCAGACCGTGGGGGACGCCAAGAAGAACCATTGCAGCGAACAAGGAGACCAGACCATGACCCACTGCGAGCACGAGTGTGCCTATGAGAGTCAAGGCGGCGGAGATACGGAGAAGGGTGTATTCATGCCTGCCAGGTGGTCTCCATACAAGTACTGAGCGCGTTGACAAAGAGACAACGAAGAAGACGGTAAAGCAAAGTTGAGCAAGTGCGATGGTCGCGTGGTATACGTAGTGTGCCATCAATGCACCGAAGCTGGTGATCGCGATAAATGGCACCTGGTAGAGAAGCAAAGCCACGATTGCCATGCGGAAATGAGGGTTTCTCGAAATGTGTCCGGAAAATGGCCGATCCCCAGTGCTTGCCATGGACGACTTTAGGGAAGGCTTGACGAGCGACAGAAAAACTAAAGCAGCGAGCGGAAACGGTAGGAAACTTGACAACCCGCTTTTCAGAGAGTCGTGGGTGACTTTTAAAACGATGGATTCGAAGAATGGGCCGAGGGCCAAGCTGGCACTGAGGGCGACGGTGTACGCGGAGATTGCTCTGTCTCTTGAGACACCTTCCACCCTGCTTGCAAGTGTTGCAAGGACAGGCATGGCCAGACCGCCTGAGGCTCCAAAGATAACGGCGGAAACCAAGAAACTGTAAATACCGCCGCCAACTTCTATTACAAGAATTGCTGCAAGAATGGAGGTAAGCGCTGCCATTGCAATGAGCCTGAGGTGTCCGGAGCGTAATCTCATGGCTAACCACAGGCTGGCCAAAGTGTTGACGGCTCCCGCTAGGGCAATCCCGATACCGATAACAGAAGGGGTCAAATCGAGGATGCTATGGCCTATCGGGCCAATTGTGGTCTGAAATGCATTCTGAGGCGACCTGAACAACGCCGTCAAAGCCAAAAGGGCTACGAATGGAACCGTCTTCAGCCGGAAATTTCTAAGATTCCACTGTTTCTGGGTCATCCAACAGTCACCTAGCCCACGCTACAAGGCAATGCTCGGTGACCGCTTCGTACGAGCTTCAAAATCACCCGAGAGACTGTAATCTTTCCTACAACCTCTGCAAGGAGGCTTCGGGCCACTAGAGCGGTCAAAACCGGCATGGAGATGCCCTAGGGAGCTCTCGAGTTGAGTTGTGGGCCCGCCAAGGTCTTGGCGTAGGCTTACAGTCTTTTTTGTCACTTACCTAATGGAAGGGAAGCAGACGAGTTGCAAGTTCGACGCTGGAGCGGTTCGGCTTCATTAAGTCTCGAGGGAGACGCCACTCGGTGCAATCGTCTTACGCGTCGATTGTCTGTCCCCCGTCTACCACTAGAGCTGAACCGGTCACGAACGATGATTCATCAGATGCAAGAAAAAGAGCTGCGTAAGCTATCTCCTTTGGATCCGCCAGCCGACCCGCAGCACGATTCAAAGCAAATAGCTGTTGCTCGTAGGCAACCGGATCCGGTCTGGCACTCATATTCCTGCGAAGGCGTGGGGTATCGGTTGCACCAGGGCAGATGCAGTTGACCCGGATGTCTGGTCCGTAGTCCAAGGCCATCTGTTTGGTGAGCATGATGACGCCACCTTTTGAGGCACAGTACGCGGCGTAGCGCGGTGATGCTAACAAGCCAAATGTCGATGCCGTATTTATGATGTTTCCAGAGTTTTGTTCAAGGAATATCGGTATCGCCGCCTTAGAACATTGGTATACGCCCTTTAGATTGATGTCGATGACAGTATCCCACTGTTCCTCCTCCAGCTCATGCACCATGCCGCGAATACCGGTTCCAGCATTATTGAACAAGATGTCCAGATGCCGAAATGCCTCCATTGCTGTACTCACCATGCGCTCGGCATCTTTTGACAAGCGAACATCGGCCTGAATGCTTACGGCTTTGCCGCCCTCTGAACGGATCTTGGCAACAGTTTCTTCAGCTGCTTCCGGAATCAAGTCTGCGCAGGCAACTTCTGCCCCCTCCGATGCAAAGAGGAGTGATGCTGCTCTTCCAATCCCCGAGCCCGCGCCCGTAATGAGTGCAGCCCTTCCTTCGAGTCTTAGCTTTTTAGAATCAACTGCCATGATTTGCCTCCTGTTGCTTTCCCAGGTTTGAAGATAGCGGTTTCACTTTGCTAGTTTCAAGCGTTACCCCTTGAATATTGATGCTTTTGAAATCTATGGCCACGGTGCCAGCGCCACCTCTGCGGCGGAGGTAATCCGCCCAATGTTGCTTCCTGCGATACGGACTGCGTTGGCATGCAGATCATCACGGATGATCCCGATCTCGCGACGAACTACCGGCATGTCGAGTTCCGCGCGATGTGACGAGGTCGCATAACCCGGTCCCCGGAACGTGGTCCCAGTGAACTCCTCGGTGCTGC
>JAJYVK010000272.1 GCA_021792075.1 Actinomycetes bacterium
TACTCCGGACGAGTTATATCTCAGACCAGTGAATCGCTACGTTGCCGGCTTTATCGGTTCCCCTGCTATGGGCTTTTTGACCTGTAGTGTCAAGATGGACGGTGATCGTCTGCTTCTGAGAAATGAGAACGCGACGATCGTCCTTTCACCCGAGAGAGCGGCTGCTGTGAGATCACAAGCCAGCGACTCGGTGCTTGTCGGGCTTCGGCCGGATTACCTGGGAGTCAGCAGTGACGAGCAGCCTTACGACACTCCAGGCACGCAGATTCGGGGTGTAGTCGAAGTGGTTGAACCACTTGGAGCCGAGCAGCACGTGCTCGTACGCGTCGGAGAGGTCGCCCTCACCGCTAAGCTGCCACGATCGTATCGTCTAGGTATTGATCAGGAGGTAGTTCTAACTGTTACTGATGACACGGGTCTACATCTCTTTGATTCTAGCTCGGAAATTGCGATCAGGTAATGTGGTAAAGACCGGAATAGGCGTCACTGGGCCGGCTGGTATTCGCAGTATTTTATGAAGGTAAGCACCGCGGAAGTCGCGTTTCGAGGTCAGGCATTATTGGGTGAGTCGCCGGTGTGGGATGACATTGGCGGACGGTTGCTTTGGGTTGACGTGTTGCGGGGTGAGATACACGTAGCTGATGTGTCCTCGGGCCAAGAGTGGGTTGGCCGTGCGGGATGCTCAGTTGGTGCCGTCGCCCTTTGTGCTGGTAGCGGAATAGTCTTGGCCGCGGGTGACGGATTCGGTTTGGTGGAAGATCTACCAGACGGAAGAGGCGTTGCCTCATCTCTGATGGAAATATCTTGGCTATGGCGAGTTGGAAATGAGGACCCGTTTGATCGAGGTCCTTGCGGTTTGTCTCTCCGCATGAACGACGCTAAGTGCGATTCCGCCGGGCGCCTTTGGGGCGGTACGATGACGGTTGATCGGCTTGCGGGAGCGTGCAAGTTGTACCGACTTAACCAGGATCGGAGCGTTCAGCCGGTTGTGGAAGGCGTTACCCTATCCAACGGGCTGGCGTGGAGTCCCGACGACCGGACAATGTATTACATCGATACGCCTCATAGGAGAATCGATACTTTCAAGTTCGACGTCGAGGCCGGGTCGTTGGAGGGACGGGAGGTGTTTATCCGCTTTGAAGAGGGTTGTGGCAATCCAGACGGGATGACCGTGGATAGTGAGGGCTGTGTTTGGGTTGCACTCGCCCGCGGGGGGATGGTCAGGAGGTACTCGCCTAAAGGCGTTCTTGACCTCACCTTAGAGGTGCCAACCCACAAGATCACAAGTTGTACATTTGGCGGCAAGGATTTGGACGTATTGTTCGTGACTTCTGCATGCGTAGGGTTGTCCGAATCAGAGTTGAGAGACGAGCCTCTTGCAGGTTCCGTTTTTGCTTACGACGTCGGTGTTTCTGGGAGCCCAGCTTCGCGTTACGCGAAATGAAGCACGAAGCGCATTGCGATCAGAAATGCTCTCGAGCTGCTGAGAGGCTGCACTGGATGGCATGCCGGTAACCGCAGCTCAGGGCAAGGCAGCTCGGGAAGGGTTCCTGCTGCGTCGGGTTGAGAGCTTGTCGCCTTCCGCGAACGGAGATGAGATCAGGATCGACGCGATCGCCGTAAGCTACGGGGTGCTGCCGGGTCCGGGAGGCGTAGTCACTGCGGAATTGCCAGAAGTGCAGGGTATCAGACGAGGTCCCCATCTTCCGAAGATAGAGGGCACGGGGTATCCTCAAAGGTCAGCCTCCTTACTACTACGTGTGCCGCTGGCGAATGTAATTCGGGTCACGATGGTCGCTGACCGAGCGTGGCGTCCCGACGACGACGGCCTTCAATGGGGCATGCTCGTTGCTGGAAATTCCCCAGAGGAATCAGAGCGTACTGCGGATACTGAAGCTCGACGGCCGTCGGTATGCCGAGAAGGATCCCAGACTTCGATTACTGGGCAAGGCTTCCGCTTGCAGATCGGTCATGACCCGTTGAGTTGGCAGCTGTTCGGCCCCGAGGGATTCCCGGTAGCTAAAAGCGGTGAGAGGGTACGCCAAGCTATGGGAGTACCGCTCGTGCCCGGGCTTTGTTTCGGTCATGACTGGGTTGGTGCGAGCTTGGCACTGGGCAGTGGGGAGTTGCTAAGTGGACTCGGTGAGAGAGGAGGCCCTCTAACTACTAACGGTCAGAGAATCACCGCCGAAATACGAGATGCCATGGGGACGGGCACAGGTGGAACGTATAAGGCAGTCCCGCTGGTGCACTCGAGTGCTGGCTACAGCATCTTTGTTCACTCGCCCGGCCCCGTTGAATTCGATGTAGGTGCACAGTACGCCGGAGTGTTGGGGATACGCTGTCCTGGCCGGGTTTTGGACCTATTTTTCTTTACCTCCCTCGATCTTTCCAAGCGCCTCGCCGACTACACTCTCCTAACGGGTCGGGCGAGCCAGATTCCCCTTTGGGCTCTGGGCACTTGGCTGAGCCGTTGCCGCTATCAGAATAAGACGGAGCTCCTAGAGGCTGTAAGCGGCATGAGAGAGAACTCGATCGGCTGCGATGTAGTTCACCTCGACCCTTCTTGGCTGGTCAGGGACGTACTCAACTGTGATTTTCAGTGGAACCAGGAACGATTCGGGGAGCTAGGTGAGCTCGTCGAGGAACTTGCGTCCCTGGGAGTTCGCCTTTCTCTATGGGAACTGCCCTATCTTGACCCAGAAAGCCCGCGGGCGATCGAGGCGTCCTCGGAAGATCTGCTCGTGAGAGCCAGAGACGGAAGGCCAGCAGAGGTCGCTGGAACATTCTCCCGTGATGGGCGCCCTAGGTGGCTCGTCGACTTCACCAAACAACGAGCCCGAGAGTGGTGGGTGGAAATGCACCGACCTTTGCTCGAAGCTGGTGTGGCAGCGTTCATCGCGGATTTTGGCGAGGGATTCCCGGACGACGGGGTAGCTTTCGCAGCCACAGGCCAAAGTCAGGATCTGCAGTGGAGGAACCTATACCCGTTATGGTATCACCAGGCCGTTTTCGAGGCCATCGCTTCTCGGCGGGATGAAGCCCCATTCGTGCTTGCGAGAAGTGGGTGGGCCGGATCCCAGCGCTGTCAGGCTCACTGGTCGGGTGACGCTGAGTCGACCCCGACCGGCATGGCGGCTACACTACGTGCTGGTCTCTCGTGGGCTTTGAGCGCTCCCGGAGCGTGGAGCCATGACGTCGGCGGGTTTTTCGGCGGCGACTCCGAACTAGGACCGAACCCAGCTTTGTACGTCCGGTGGGCTCAGTTCGGATGTTTATCTCCTCTAACGAGATTCCACGGCCTAACTCCTCGCGAACCTTGGGTCTTCGGCGAAGAAGCCTTGCAGATCGTCAGACGATTCGTGGAGATCCGCTACCAACTCCTTCCGTACCTACGCTCTGCGATGTTAGAAGCAGCCCGAATCGGTCTTCCGATGATGCGGCCTATGTGTCTCGAGGAGCAGAATCTGACAACAGCCTGGCACGTCGATTGGCAGTACATGCTCGGACCAGATCTGCTCGTCGTCCCTGTTTGCAGCGATATTCCTACGCCTACCGAAGTCGAGATTTTCGTGCCGAGTGGGAGATGGGTGGACGTATTTAGCCACGAAGAATTCGCTGGACCTACCATAGTTCGTCGATCGATCGGGCTGGATCGTCTACCCCTGTTAGCTCGCTGTGGAGCGGTCATACCCGCTGGTCCGAAGGTTATCTCCACCAAATACCTGACGCGGGACGAGTGGATCTTGCATGTGTGGCCAGGTCCAAACCGAGTGACTGAGATCCACGGTACCGAAGGCGTCTACCGATATCGGCCGTCGGGCCTTTCGGGCCAACCATGCGAGTCGCCATGTGACGTCCGGGCTGTGGTCGCTGAGGAGCCGGCGCTGAGGGCGTTTAGAGCGGTTTGTCATCTGCCCGGAGGTGGCTTGCGAGAGTTGGCAATTCTCCGATGAAC
>JAJYVK010000273.1 GCA_021792075.1 Actinomycetes bacterium
ACTTAGCCATGTCGTTTGCTCCAGGTCCGAAACGTCTCGCTCGGCAACCCGGGCAGGTCCCGAGAAGCCCCCCACTTACCAAGGTAACCGGGCAGAAAGCCGCTCAAAGAAAGGCGGTTAAGCGGCCCGCTCGCCTTGGCAACAAGGTGCAGAAGTGCCCTAAACAACGGAGGAGATTTGAATAGACCGGTCAAGAGCAAAAAGGAAGCCTTCTCAACACCGGATTTATGACCCTCAGCTATTACCTTCTCGCGGAGATGGACCAGAACCTGAGGTATGTTGATCCGCACCGGACAGACCTCGTAGCAAGCGCCACAGAGCGAAGAAGCCCAGGGCAGTGAGAGAGAAGATTCGTTCCCAAAGAGCTGAGGTGAGAGTATCGCGCCAATTGGACCTGGATAAACCGAGTCGTAGGAGTGACCCCCCGACCTTTCATATACGGGGCACACGTTCAAACATGCGGAGCACCTGATGCAGCGAAGTGCTTGGCGACCCACTGGATCTGCCAATACCCTAGATCTGCCGTTGTCCAATATCACCAGATGAAACTCCTCCGGACCATCGCCTTCATGTACTCCAGACCAAAGAGAGGTATAAGGATTCATCCGCTCGCCGGTCGAAGATCTTGGAAGAAGCTCCAGAAACACCCCGAGATCATCGAGTCCAGGCAGCACCTTCTCGATGCCCATTACGCTGATCAGAACCTTCGGAAGCGTCAAGCACATCCTTCCGTTTCCCTCGGACTCGACAACACATAGGGTGCCAGTATCTGCGACGGCAAAGTTGACTCCTGAAACTGCAATCTTCGTGCTGAGGAATTTCTGCCTCAGATACAGCCGAGATGTCTCTGCCAACTCCACGGGATTGTCACTCAGCCTGCGCCCCTTTGCTATCGTCTTCTCGAACAACTCTCTGATCTCGGAGCGGTTCTTGTGAATCGCCGGAACGAGGATATGGGAAGGTTTGTCGTGGGAAAGCTGGACTATTAGTTCAGCCAGGTCAGTTTCATATGCCGTGACTCCATATCTCGACAAAAAGTCGTTCATACCGATCTCATCCGTCGTAAGGGATTTGACCTTTATAACCTCGTTCTCGCCGTGACTCCTTATGAGCGAGAGGATGATCTCATTGGCCTCTCGGGCGTCGCCTGCCCAGTGAACCCTCCCTCCGAGCCTCGCTACCGAGAATTCAAGTTGCGAGAGATACTTGTCAAGGTTATCCAGCACCTCCTTCCTGATCTTTTCGCCCCTTCGACGCAGTTTCTCCCAGTCCTCTTTCTCTCCGACGACACGGGCGCGCTTATCTCTGATGGCGCCTGTCGCTGATCTCAGATTCGCCCTCAGCTGACTATCATTGATGCTTTTCAAAGAATTGGTTGAAAACCCAACCTTGGATCGAGACATTCACACCTCGCTTTCATTGACGCCATGGTCAAGAAGTTCTGCGAGATGCATCGTCGAAATCCCAGTTTTGTTGCGCTTTAGAAAGCCGTTGATATGGGTCAAACATGAATTGTCGAGTGCGACGACTGTCTCAGCCCCTGAAGCAAAGATGTTGGCAACTTTGTCAACCAATATCGCTGTCGACATGGGAGCGTTCTTGACTGCAAATGTACCTCCGAAGCCGCAGCACTGCTCCGCGTGAGGCAGCTCTACAAGTTCCAGACCCCGCACTGCCCTCAACAGGGCAACTGCCGAATCGTAGACGTGCAGAGACCGAAGCGAATGACAGGTCGGATGGTAGCAGACCTTGTGCGGGTAGGCAGCTCCGACATCGACCACGCCCAGAACGTCCGTCAGATACTGCGAGAACTCGTGAACCTTTGGGATCAACTCGTCAGTCCTTCTAATCAGCACCGGATCTTGAGTCCTTTGCGCCAGTTCCTGATAGTGCTCCCGGATGGTCGCAGTGCAGGAGCCCGATATCGACACGATCTCATCGGAATTCGAAAACACGTCGACGAAGTGACGTATTAGCGGCACTGCCATGGATCCATAGCCGGTATTGATGTGGATCTGCCCACAGCAGGTCTGTTCGGCAGGAAAGTCCACTTTCACGCCAAGTCTTTCCAAAACTCCTTGAGCGGCGCGTGCAGTCCTGGGGTAGATGGCATCGTTGAAGCAGGAGACAAAGAGTGATACCGTGCGAGTCATGTCAACCTCATGGTCCGCGGCAGAAAACTGCCGAATCAACGCTCTATGGTGAACACGCTTTGACCACTCAACACTAAGAGGGAGGCTGTTACGCCATTGAAGCCAACTGAGAAATTCTCAACCGTTAGCATACCACCGGCCAAACCGGTGGTATGGACTAAGCACTTTTCAAAAAAGGCAGAAACGTCAAGATCAGCCGAGGGTGATGAGGCGGCCCAGGTCGGCATAGTTCATAAAATTGGAAAGCTGCTGAGTCAACACGATAAACCTGTCAAGAACGAGCAGGACGCCAAAGAACATGAGTGCCAATGATGACAATAACGTTATGGTCCCAAAATGACGCTTTACCCATCCAAAGGTGCTCTCCAGCTTGGTGAATCCAAGCCCAGCAATCAAAAACGGCACCCCAAGACCAAGGGAGTAAGCTGCCAGAAGAAGCCCCCCTCTCACAGCTTGACCTTGCACTGCAGCTACCGATAAAACTGAAGAAAGAATCGGTCCGATGCACGGCGTCCAGCCAAAGGCAAAGGCCATTCCTGCCACCGGCGCCGCGTACGGGCCAAGAGAGCTGAGCCTTGGATGAAACCGCTTCTCACCTAGGAGAGTCGGTGACCTCAAGTACTGTGACGCCAAGAGGAATCCCCCCATTGCAATGAGAATCACTCCCGAAACGCGGGTAAACAACACCCGATCAGCAAACAAGGCCCTGCCAATTGAGGTTGCTGCCAGACCAATAAGGATGAAGACGACTGAAAAACCCAGGATAAACAGCGAAGTCGTTCTCACGGTGCGAACGGTGCGAGCCAAGGTAACGGTTCCCCCACGAAATTCCACGACATCGATGCCTGTTACCACCGACAGGTACGCAGGCACCAAAGGAAGCACGCACGGAGAAAGGAAGGAAATTATGCCCCCACCAAAAGCAACTATATATGCAGCCGCGAAAGACATAGCTACACTTTAGCAAGGACCAACCTTTCAGGTTTTTCACCAAGGTCACAAAGAAGCACGTAGAACAAGGAGCAGTAGATGGAAGAGATTCGCAGAGCTCTTCTGGTAGTGGATATACAAAATGACTTCTGTGAGGGCGGCTCGCTAGCTGTCGACGGGGGCGCCCAGCTGGCACATAGAGTCACGGACTACATGCGTCGCAACTCCGGCAGGTATGATCTGATCATCGCCAGCAAGGACAGCCATATACAGCCCAGGGGCCACTTTGCAAACAGGCCGGACTTTGTGACAAACTGGCCGATCCATTGCGTAGAGGGCACTCTGGGAAGCGAATTTCACCCTGCCTTCGACTCCTCCTACGTCGACCACGTTGTACTCAAAGGCAGGTATGAAGCTGCGTATTCGAGCTTCGATGGCAGCACGGATTCAGGTGAATCGC
The DNA here is from genome assembly GCA_021792075.1 of Actinomycetes bacterium. Classification (GTDB taxonomy): domain Bacteria; phylum Actinomycetota; class Acidimicrobiia; order Acidimicrobiales; family Acidimicrobiaceae; genus SCQM01. Next base: position 3,544 of record JAJYVK010000273.1, read on the forward strand.
TCTTAGATCTCTTGGAGAGACGGGAGATAGATGCTATTGACCTGTGTGGAATCGCCACCGACTACTGCGTGCTGCAAAGCGGAATCAACTCGCTTGAATATGGCTTCCCGACCACTGTCTTCATCGACCTGGTTGCCGGAGTTTCCAAAGATACCTCCCTCGAAGCGCTGGAAGATCTCCAAAGCAGGGGAGCGAACCTGAAGCATGCCTTTGAGCTCCGATGAACCTGGGCAAGTTGTAATGGAACGGCCGGCTCCCGTTCAGCAAAGATGACGTGGGTCGTGCACTATTGAGGTGCAGGTTGCCACAAACAGAAGGGAGCCAACCGTGCCAAACAGCAAGTCTACTCAAAGAGGCCTGATTTATCTAGGCCTTGACGTAGCAAAGGACTCAATCGCTGTAGGAATTCT
>JAJYVK010000274.1:0-2120 GCA_021792075.1 Actinomycetes bacterium
GCCTCATGCTCAATCGGAGCCAGTACTGTTCAGCGTGTACGTCCATAGGTGAAACGTCCCGCATATTCGATCTAGGAGTCTGTCAACGATGCGGAGCTGAGTACCTCCTCGGGGTGCTGGAGAACGACAACGGGTTAGATTGCCTCCAAGCGCCCGGATGGTCCGAAGCTGAACTTCTCTATCTCCTGATCGACCATGACGGAGGCCCAGAGGAAGAGGATGAAGATGAAGCCGCTATCTTCGACGACGAGAGCACATCACTTCTCGCAGACGAAAGAACTCTCTGTACTCGCTGCGGTGCACTCACCGAAGGCACTCTCTCTCAATGCACTTGTGATTCTCAACTCTTTATTCAAGTGATCAACGCAAGATCTACTCGCAAGGGAGCACCACTACGCAAATGTCTTGCATGTTCTGGGCGATCACCGGTAGCGATCATTAGTCGGTTCACAACCGGTCAGGATGCTCCGGTCTCCGTTATCGCGACTTCTCTTTATCAAGCACTACCTCCCAGCTCCGACCCGAACACTGCTCAAAAAATCGGAAATGGCCGAAAGTTACTCTCTTTCGCAGATTCACGACAGGACGCTGCCTTCTTCGCTCCCTATCTAGATAGAACCTACGCTCGAGCCATCGAGCGTAGGTTGATCTGGGAGATAGTTAAACAATATAAGGGTGAAGACCCGCGATACGAGGACCTCGTAGTCCCCATCCGAAAACTTGCGGAGCACTCTCAGGTATTAGATGAGGATGAAAGCGCCCTGAACAACGGGAACCGAGTTAGATCGTGGCTCATGCGCGAGATTTTAGCAGTTGATCGGCGTCAAAGCCTCGATGGAGTCGGCCTGGCCGAAATCACTGTCGCCATACCGAAGAACTGTCAAGTTCCCCCGATCCTCGAGAAGCTTGGTCTGTCGAACGAAGAGGGTATGGACCTGGCAAGGGTATTACTCGACACCGTGAGAATGCAAGCCGCAGTGTATATGCCAGATGGAGTGGAAATCAAAGATCCAATCTTTTCCCCGAGGAACGTCGCTACCGTTATCCGCGCGCAGGGGTCAAGTTCAGGAATACTTGGTTGGAGTCCGACCCGAAACATCAACCGTAGGCTCGATTACCTTAATAAGTTGTTCCGGAGACGACAAATTGGAGCAGATCCAAGAGAAATGTTGTCAGGCATCTGGACAAATTGGCTCACGGGCTCCAATAGCCCTTGGTCTAAGGTCCTTCTAGCCCGTCACGACAGTAAGTCGGGGACCCTCCACGCCCTCGACCCGACCCGGATCAGCTTCTTAGCATCGCAGGAAGGTCATTACGCCTATCGCTGTGACCAATGCCGACAGATATGGTGGCGTTCAATCTCGGGCGTGTGCCCAACCTACCTCTGCCCCGGGACCCTCAACCCCCTTGGAAATAATCCCGATCACAGTGATAACCACTACTTGAGCCTCTATACGTCTCTCAAATCGTTAGGACTTCGAGTTGAAGAACACACCGCACAACTCGGATCGGAGTACGCTGGTCAGCTACAGCAACAGTTCCTCGATGGTGACGTCAACGCTCTGAGCTGTTCAACCACTTTTGAGCTCGGAGTCGATGTCGGAGAGGTGCAGGCCGTCCTCATGCGCAATGTTCCTCCATCACCGGCGAACTACGTCCAGCGTGCGGGACGGGCTGGACGTAGAACGGGCTCGGCAGCGCTCGTTGTCACATTTGCCCAACAGCGAAGGCATGATCTTCACTACTTCAACAATCCAGTGGCTATGATCGATGGCCACGTCAAAGCTCCGATCATCTCACTCGACAACCCACAAATATCCCGAAGGCACGTCCACGCCATAGCGTTTGCAGCGTACGAGCGCAAACATGTCATGGAAGGGGGTGAATGGCACAGGTACGTTGAGACCTTCTTTATGCCCACCAATGAGGATGAAACTTCACCGGTAGATACCTTTATTGAGTGGCTTCGATCACGCCCTTCGGATCTGCAAGAGTCTCTTCTCCGTACGGTTCCGGAGCACCTACACAGCAAGCTCGGTCTCGAGGACTGGTCCTGGGTCGACGCACTCCTAAAGGAGGATGACCATCTTGAGAATCATGGCTGGTTGGAACGCGCCACC
>JAJYVK010000274.1:2130-3942 GCA_021792075.1 Actinomycetes bacterium
AGGTACGGCGAGAACTGCTGGACATCGACGAGGCGATAAACCAAACGCAACGCCGGATAGCGGAAGCACGCGTTTCGCGCCAGGACAGCCAGGCACAAAAACTTGCGGGATACCTCCACGCAATTTTCGCCGTGAAAAAGACCCTAGCTGATCGATACTTAATCGATTACCTTGCTCAACGTGTCGTACTTCCTAAGTATGGATTTCCGGTCGATGTTGTGACACTTGACGTATCGAGAGACAACGATAAGAACACTGGCCAAGTTGATCTTTCCAGAGATCTACGGCTTGGGATTACCGAGTTTGCACCCGGGTCAAAGGTGGTTGCGAACAAAACAATCTGGGAAACGACTGGACTCCGCATACCTGCGGGCAAAGCACTCATCGACTCGGTATGGGCTACATGCGATAGTTGCGGTAGGTTCCGTACCCTGCGAGGTGAAGACCCCAGGGAGTGTCCAACCTGCGCCAGTGTCCAGGTTCGCGAAAGTCGCAGTTTTGTCGTACCAATTTTCGGATTCTTGGGTAAGCAATCAGACGAACGGCCGGGTGAGGCACGCCCCCGTCGCGAAGGCTTGTCGGAATTTAATTTCAGTGACTACGCGTCGGTGGCACCGGAATTTCAGCAAATAATACTCAGCAGGAAAACGGTAAGCATCAGATTTAGTCGACAAGGACAAATAACGGTACTGAATCGTGGGCCAGGGGGACAAGGATTTAGGATCTGCCTGTCGTGTGGCTATTCAGAACAAGCTTCAGTCAAACGGTCACCGAAACAGACACGAGCAGATCACCCACGCCCGGGCCTTGGAAGTAGAACCTGTTCGAGCAGACTCAGTAATCGCCACCTTGGCCATCAATACCTCACGGATGTGGTTGAGATACAACTACCAATACCCATGAACACCAAGGAGGCTCGAAGTACGATGTACGCTCTCCTAGGGGCTATGAACACAATTGGGATAAGTCAATCGGACGTGGACGGCACAGTGCAACCGAATGACAACGGAAACTCCCCGACGATAATTATTTTCGACACCGTGCCCGGGGGCGCGGGTCACGCCCGCCGCATAGCCGACATGTTGGAATCCTTAATGTCCGGAGCCCTCAAACTCGTTGATCAGTGCGACTGCAGCGAGGACACCAGTTGTTATGGCTGCCTCCGTTCCTACATGAACCAACGGTATCACGCTGAACTAGCAAGGGGAGACGCAAAACGCATCTTAGCAAGCCTCATCTAAGAACGGCAACGCTGTGTCGAACGAACCAGGGCATACCAAGATAGGCAGGCTTGCGTCAATTCCACGTGTCATCCGTCGACCAGCATGCAACGTCAACCGCAACCTAAAGCGCGGGTCTTAAGTGGCCACAAGTCTCACCCTAAGAACCCGGTGCGTCGTCCTTCCTGAGGATCCTTGCGGTGTAGCTCGGCGGGAGCATCCTCCTGATAGCCCTAGGCGGAAGTTCAATCTCTGGAAAGGTCTCTACTTGGCTCTTCATAGAACCACCGTAGAGTCCCTCACGGTCGGCTGGGTTATTCGCATCTTGCTTCATCATCTTCTACGACCTCATTACACCTTAGATTTGACGAGTTTTCCAAGCGGAGATTGATACTGCGGGGGGACTAAATCAAATCCCTATCGAGCCGCAAAAAATGTGTGCCCCCTACCGCTACCTCGAGACTCATTTATCATCTATTCTTCAACTGAAAATCTCTCGATCATCAGAGGGCTCGACGATCGCCATGCAGAGTAGGAGTTGAGCGAGACCGCTCCACGCGAGCGGACGAGCCAGGGCCAAGGATAGATCACT
>JAJYVK010000275.1 GCA_021792075.1 Actinomycetes bacterium
CGACATGAGTCATACTTTAATGGCATAAAAATCTGCCCGGCTGCTCGTTAACGCAATACCAGTCGTGGATGTAGACAATCATCGGACCAAGATTGGCCAGTTTTCCGGTTTCTCGACATTATTTATTGTCATGTTACTAGAACGGATGGAGCAGGCACTTGGGCGGTGGTGAGGCTGATCTGCACGCTTATTGCCCACCTAGCCTTGTGGAATTGAGGTCACGGTGGTGCCACCGGGGCCAGACGCTTGCAGGAATGATGTTCCGTTCCAGGTCGTCATGTATATATCTGAGATTGACAATCCGTGATGGTGCAGTCTGGAGGTGTTATAAAGGCCGAATGCTCCCGGAACGTTGTGAAGGCTTTGCATGCATATAGTTCTGAATTTGACCAGCGGTTGCTCCGACACCGAGTTTCTGCAATGCTTTTATAACAAGTTGTGCGGGATCCCACGCTAAGGCATACGGATTACCCGGATGTCCGCCAATGGATGTGATAGCGCTGTCGAAGGATGTTACCTTTGCCTTTACCTCGCTATTCGATATCTCTGCAGGTGGCAGGTAGAACGGAGGGGTTGGGAAATACGTGTGCTTGGGCAGCACCGACTGAAAGTTCTTCAACTCTGCCTGGCTGGCATTGCCGTTATCTGTAACGGTAGGAATGCCATCCATGCCAAGTTCTGACATGCCGTTGAGCACCGTTCCAAGAGGGCTTCCGGTGGTCCAAATGATAAGTGCCTGAGGATTGGCAGCTTTAATGATTGATAGTTGGGTATTTGCCGAAACTGCGCTTGGACTGAACGTTTGGTGAGCCACCAAATGCATAGAGGAAAACTGAGGAAGTTTCAGAGCTTCTATTAGTGCTCGATACCCCAGGACCCCGGTCGCATCTGTTGAAGTAATTATTGAAACGTTGTCATAGGCTTTTGACTTTAAAAAAGTTAGATAGGCTTCAGCGTCCATAATTAGCGGAGTGCCAGCCGCGAAGACCATGCTCCCGGGCTTTGGGTTCTCAATAGGAGAAAAATCATAGATGAATGGACCGGAAGGTCCCGCTAGGGCGTCAACTGCTTGGTCGGGAGCTACGATCGAACCGACAAAAAGAAGGGGGCTACCTGAACTTATTATTGGCGTGGCCAATGAAACTGCGACTGTCGGACTGGTCCTGTTGTCTTGAATCTCGAATTTGAGTGGATGTCCTTGGATCCCTCCGTTGTTGTTGACTTGAGCGGCAAGCACATTCAGCGCCTTTGCTTCTCGGCTTCCTAAGATCGACCCTGCTCCAGTAATTGACAAGATGGCGTGGATAACGTACGGACTCTGTGATTTTGCGGCATTTGCTGAACCCGGGGATTTCAGTGTTGCGGTAGAGCTCGTCCCACATGCAGCAATGATAGAACCGAACAAAAGCGCCGATCCAAATAGTTTGTAAAGGCGCAGCCCCCTTCTGAAATGCGTACCGGTTGAAGCTGCCATCTTCTAGACCCCTCCATCTATTGAAAACATTGCCAAAACTTTCCTTACAGTATCCTCACCTTTCTGGCGAAGAACTGAGTGGAAACGATTTCGTTTCACTGGCTGGCAAAATTGAGGGAAAGTGCTTGACGGAAACTTCTCGGTTGGCAAACGACCGTTGGTATTACGCTTTAATGCGATGGCAAAGTGGCTCTCGTGACTCAATCGGTGTGTTAGAGCACATCGGCCCCAGGAGGAATACTTGGACGACGAAAAGGTTCGGCTCTTCATTAGCTGCCTGAAGCATGGGTCGCTTCGTCGAGCTGCCAAGGAAAACTATATGTCGGAACCCGCGCTCAACAACAAATTGCGCAGCCTGGAGCGCGAACTGGGTGTAACACTGATTCAACGAACTCCAAGGGGCATAACGCTCACATCTGAAGGCAAAGTCTTAGCAGCTTTGGCACCCAGGTTATTGGGGGTATCGCAAGACATAAGAAGTGCGATGGATCCCGTCCAGGCTACAAATGAGCTTTTCATTGCAGCGACGCCCGACCTGGCAAGCTTGCTTCTTCCTCAATTTCTCGCATACTTGAGTACGAATTTCTTGCAAAACGCGACTGGCGTAGTTGTATGTCATCCACCCGAAATGATCCAGGGGCTACAATCTGGACGCTTCAATGTAGGTTTGCTTCACACGGTTGATCAAATTCCGAATCTTTCGCACCGCCTGCTTATTGAGGAGCGACTGACGTTTATAAGTGGGGAGCGTCTTGACCCTATCTCGATCGAAGAAATTCAAATGTGGGAACTCTTCGCGCCAGTCAAAGAATATCTGGCTTGGCAACTCATTGAATCACTGTTTAATAAACATGATGTGTGGCCAAAGGCCATCGTTCACGTAAATCACCCGCTTCTTGTTGCGCAGATTGTTGGATGTCAAATTGGTATGCGAGGCATCGTTTCTGGGAAATCGCTCTCCAGTTCGCAATCGAAGCGGCTGAAACCACCGTTCCCTGTTCAAATTACAGATGCAGAGCTGCCACTGCTTCCAACATATGTCATTTGGAAAAACAAGAATCATTCTCAAGATGTCGCCAGATTTCTAGATCTTCTCGTAGATTTCATTTCGCACCGGAGAAAACGCGTTCACTAGAGACCAAACAGAGAGTTATCTCTTCGGCCTGGCCGGATTCAACGAATTCATCGAGATTTTCCCCAAGACAATCTTTGTTCTTCCTCCGGTGCAAGGATATTCGTTGCACCGGAGGGTGTGCTGGGTGGATCGCAATTATGTTGGAGACGCTTCATTGAGTCTTAGGGGAGGTAGCTTGCCAATGTACAAGTGCGAACCAAGGTCCATAGGGCCCATCGGGAATAGGGGCGAGGGGGACGGGAAGCAGACCTACAAAATTTTTGCGGCAGTGTCGGTGCCTTAATGGACAGCTCAAATAGGGTCGGGTCAATTAGTGTAACGCTGTTGGGAACTGGCACTCCGATACCTGATCGGGATCGTCATGGACCTAGCCAGTTAATCAAGATAGCTCGTGATTTAGTCTTGGTCGATTGCGGACCAGGCACCCTGCACAGGCTTTTAGAGGCTGAATCAAACGTCTCCGCGATCAGCCATGTCTTGCTTACTCATCTGCACTCGGATCACGTGTCAGGATTGGCTGACCTACTTTGGGCGGGATGGGTAGGCAGGTGGTGGACTACGCCTCCCGTTTTCGTCGGACCTCCCGGGACAGAAGAGTTTATCAAACGCCTACTTTATGCGTTTGAAGAGGACATAAGACTCCGGACGGAAGAAGGGTCCGTCACAATTGCTGGCCTACACCCCAGTATTCATGAGATAGAGGATGGTTGGACCAAAACGTTCCACGAGTGGTCTGTAAAGGGCTTTAGAGTAGACCACTATCCCGTCAAACATGCCTTCGGATATCGATTTGAACATGACAAGAACGTTGTCGTCATTTCCGGCGATACCTGCATATGCGAGAACCTTCAGATGCATGCCCAGGATGCAGACATTTTCGTTTGTGAGGTGGTCTGGGCAGAGGGTATCAAACGAGCGATAGAGACCTCACATGGACCCGATAAGGCACGTTGGGAACGAATTCTTCGCTATCACATGTCTTCCTTGGAAGTTGGCAAAGTAGCAGCGAACGCTAGGGTAAAGCATTTAGTTCTGTCGCATCTGATGCTGATGAACGGTTCGCCTGCAGATCTCCTCGTTGATGTAAGGTCTTCGTTTGACGGCAAGCTTACCGTTGGTGAGGATCTCGCTAAATTCTCAACGAAGGCAGAGTAATTCTGACGCTGTGAATGATTGCCGAATGTGCAAGGCGTTGTGAGAAGCTTATAGAGAATTTGAGATTGCCTGACTGGCAATGCAAGCATGTGCACATTGATCGTGGATCGGAAACCACTTGCGGTAACCAAGAACAGCGCTTTTATGAGCTTGCAGTATCAATTCGCGTCCGGATG
>JAJYVK010000276.1 GCA_021792075.1 Actinomycetes bacterium
ATCAAAGTGCTTTGCGTTTGATCGTCATTTCCTGGTTGGCCATTTCTCATTAGCCTCAGTAAGCTCCTTGCTGCGTATGGAAGGCGTCCAGAATGCCTTCCGACATGTGTATCCCATCCAACAGCTGAAATGTGGCCTGTCTCGACTAACAATTGGCAGGCTCAGTTCTGCGCCCTCATAGGCATCAAACGGGATGGAACGTGGCCATCACCAGACAAAATCCTCCTTGCAAGGCCTTGCCGGCCTTCATTTTCGAGCAAAAGCCACCCTCGAACCACCAGGAAAGTGGTCCGCCGCAGGCCACCTCTTGTTCCAGGCCTCTTCGGCGTCACAATGCCTGTGATGCGGCAGGCTAGCTACAGTCTTTCGGACAGAACATCTCTGAACATCTAGGCGCTGTCCACCCTCACGGTCTGCAGCAAGCAAGCTCCGATGCCAAGCTTATCGGCGCAGCCTCTCTAAAAGTGTCTGGCTAAATACTATCCACCGCATGACCTGTAGCCAAATTATATGTCAATAAATCGTGGTTTCTATGAACTCGTAACATGTCTTTAGCTGCGATTTTTAAGTTCGCCTACGCTGTGCGGTCGTAGACGGTCCCTACTTTGGACAAGGATAACTCCATAAAAGTCATGGGTCTTTGGTGGTATTGTTAAAGGATCGATCCCGGCAATGTACATATTGCGGTTTCTGTACCTTGGTGGATCGTCCATCTTTGTAATTGCGGGCTGGGCGACCTCTTCTGAGATCAGGAAGGTAAGTCACGCATGGGTGAACGTGAAGATCGTGAACGGCGCAAACACGAGCACATTGTTGCTGTCAACGCTCTAGCCGACCAGGGTTCCAGCGGTTTTGATGATGTGGCTCTGCTGCCGGTGAGCGCCAGTGAGGTCGACTTGGATGAGGTGACCATTGATACTTCGCTGCTTGGGTGCAAAATGAGCTCGCCGATAATAGTAAATGCGATGACCGGTGGCACCGATGAAGCCAGAGAGATCAACCGACGCTTAGCCTCTTTTGCAGCCCGTCACGGACTTGCCATGGCGGTGGGCTCGCAGACTGCAGCGCTCAAGGACCCGTCAGTGTCAGACACCTACACGGTAACCAGGACCGTGAATCCGAGCGGCGTACTGATTGCAAATGTTCCAATGGGCTCAAGCCTCAAGACAGCTCAGATGGCAGTGGACTTAATAGACGCAGATCTTGTGCAGATCCATTGGAACACTGCACAGGAGCTTTTCATGCTGGAAGGTGACCGACATTTCCGAGGCATGCTGGCAAAGCTTGAAGAAGTTGCCTCTGGCGTGTCAGTGCCGGTAATTGCCAAAGAGGTCGGGCAGGGTATGACGGGAGCAGCGGCGAGGCGCTTCGCCGACCATGGGGTCGCCGGCATCGATGTGGGCGGGGTGGGGGGCACCAACTTCGTTTCGATCGAGGCATGGCGTCAAGGGATGGAAATCGACGACGAATGGAAGCGCTGGGGAATTCCAACCGCTGCGAGCATCGGTGAGGTGGTCGGCTCGGTTGGCTCGTCCGTGGACATCATTGCTTCCGGCGGCATCAGGAGCGGCCATGAAGTGGCCAAAGCACTGGCAATGGGGGCCACTGCCGTAGGTGTTGCGGGCTCGCTATTGCGGCTAGCCACTCAGGATGCTCCTGATAGAAGATTGGACGAGTGGTTGGCCGACATGCACGGGACACTCAAGATGATCATGGTGTTGACAGGTTCGCGCACAGTAGCTGAGATGTCTGCGCGGCCGGTGCTTATAATGGGCCGGACGCGAGAATGGCTCGATGCGCGCGGCTACGAGGAGTACCGCCGTTCGCTTGCAGTAAGGGGGGAGTTGTAGGAACTCCGATATTTGAAATCGTTCCAACAGGTCGGGCTCAAATGTGCGGAGCTGCATGCTTGCGGATTTCTGGTTGGCGGCGCGACATAAAGCGGTGTTGGTTCATTTTGTAGTATGGGTCTGTAATCGGATCTGCGCAGACGTTGCTTGAAGTGCCGGAGAAGGAGGAATGGCTATGAGAGTGCCAATGGGCCTCACGATTGACATGGCAAAGTATGTGATGAAGCAGAGGTTGACCGGGAATAAGCGCTATCCGCTGGTTTTGATGCTGGAGCCCACAGAACTCTGCAATCTCACCTGTACCGGCTGTGGCAAGATTCGTCAAGCTGAAGAGATCCATGGAAAGCGAATGTCGGTCGAGGAGTGTCTTGCTGCTGCAGACGAGTGTGGAGCTCCGGTGGTATCTATAGCCGGCGGGGAGCCACTCGTCCATCCGCAGTTCGATCAGATCGTAGAGGGAATGTTGGCACGGAACAAGCTTACGCTTCTATGCACAAATGGGATTCTGATCAAACGAGCCTTGTCCAGGCTGACTCCTGATCCACGTTTCAGTTTTGTGTTTCATCTTGATGGGCCCCGCGAGCACCACGACCTGATGGTAGAGCGAAAAGGCGTTTTCGACACTGTGATGAACGGCATACAAGAGGCAAAGAAACTCGGCTTCAAGGTAACAACCAACACGACTTTGTATAAGGGCGTGGACCCAAAGGGAGTCGGCAATCTCCTCAGTCAGCTCATGGATTTGGGCGTGGATAACTGCATCGTCTCTCCGGCCTTTACTTACGAAGAGGTCGGTTCTGCTCTGGATAACGAGATATTCATGCGCCGCCGCGAGGCGGTAGAGACATTTCGCGGCGTGGTTGAATCGGCAGGGCCGAGGGTGCGCTACTACGACACTCCGATGTTCTTCGACTTTCTTTTGGGCAAGAAAGAGATGCACTGCACTCCCTGGGGGAATCCAACGCGCGATCCTCTGGGCTGGAAAGGCCCATGCTATCTTTTGACAGATGGTCACTATGGGAAGTTTTCAGACATGATGGAGAATACGGAGTGGGAGGAGTTTGGCTACGGTGACAACCCCCGATGTGCAAGTTGCATGATGCACAGCGGGTACGAGGCTAGCGGCGTGGCGCGGCTCTCGCCCTCAGATACGTTTCGCATCATCAAATGGATGTTCGCCAATTAATGGGGCGATCTAAGCCGGCATCGCAACCAATCTTGGTTTTGGGTGCTCTAGCTTTTGAACTCGCTGGCCTCATACCGGCAGAGTCGCCGATGCTTCGTACGGTGGTCACAGGGGCTGGACCCGCAAAGGCAAGAGCGGGGCTGCAACGCGCTTTGGCCTTTGCCGAGCCGGAGCGCATAATCGCTCTGGGCCTCTGCGGTGGCCTGGCGCCCGGAGAAGCGATAGGCACTCTGGCTGTGCCTCGAGCAGTTGTGGCGGAAGACGAGAGGGATGAGATAGTCTGTGATCTTTGGCCTGGCCTTGACAGCCGGGGCCTTTTGGTCACGGTCCCAGCCCCTGTAACTACCCCTCTTGCAAAGGCGAGCCTTCGAGAATCGACTCTTGCCGACTGGGTGGATATGGAGAGCTACAGTTGGGCGAAAATGGCCAGAGAGCGGGAGATCCCATTCACGGTCATGCGCGTCGTAGTGGACGGCTGGGATGATTTTCTGCCGAACGTCACTTCGCCTCGGAGCTGGCTGAGCGCCGCATCCCTTCCACAGAGGTCGTTCCAGGCCCGGAAAAGGCTTCACGAAGAGGCGAGGCGCATTTTATGCGGGTTCTGATCACAGGTGCCAGCGGGTTTGTGGGTTCTCATGTGCTCCAAAACCTGCTGAAGGGCCAGTTCGAGGTTCGCGCCCTCGCTCGCAGCGAGGTGGCGAGGGATGAGCTTGCCAATTGGGGAGTAGAGGTGGTTTACGGAGATCTGGCTACTGGAGTCGGGCTGGAGGACGCCTGTGACGGCGTTGACGTTGTATTCCACGTTGGTGCCATGTACTCTCTGGAACGACGCCACGAGACGGCCATGTACGAGGTCAACGTTTTTGGTACAAGAAGGCTTCTCCAGGCCATGATGAGGACG
>JAJYVK010000277.1 GCA_021792075.1 Actinomycetes bacterium
AAGGCGTTTTCCTGAAATGCCATCTCGACATGTTGATACGCATACAACGCATAAATGTTTCAGGAAGCGGTGCAGCTCAAAGATCAGAAGCTTTTTCGAAATCTTCTCGCAGCATACGGTGCCAGAACTACGAGGATTCCAAAAGACCAAATCAGCGCTTTAATGACGTATGCCGATGTCGGTCCCCCGTTAGAGAGGGCGCGCATCGCATCTACGAGGATAGAAAACGGCTGGTTGCTGGCAAACCCCTGGAGCCAACCAGGCATCGACTGAACAGGCACAAAGGCCGAGGATGCAAACGTCAATGGAAAGAGCAGCGGAAATGACATCACCTGTGCTGTCTCGGTATTTGGCGCGAGAAGACCAATGATCGAGAATCCCCATGAAAGGGCGTAGGCAAAGATGAGGATCAACAAAAGACCGCCAAGAAAAGCCCAGATTCCTGCCTGAATCCGAAATCCAACCAGAAGACCCACCACCGTTATGAGAATCAACACCCCTACGTTTCTGACCAGGTCTGCCGAGGTTCTGCCAGCCAGCACCGCGGATCTTGCCATAGGGAGGGAGCGGAATCTCTCGATCAAGCCCTTCTGGAGGTCTTCGGCAAGCCCGATGGCAGTACCGACCGAACCGAACGCCACCGTCTGGAGAAAGATGCCAGGCATCAGGTAATCGACATAGGAACGTCCGGGCACGGTTATTGCACCGCCGAAGACATATCTGAAGAGCAGCACGAACATGATGGGCTGAATACTTGAGAAAAATAAGGACTGTGGAAGGCGAACGAGGGCAATGAGGTTTCGCTCGGTGATGACCAACATATCTGAGAAGAACCTGGGAAGGCCTCGCTGTGATACTGCCTCGGGGTGGTGGGTCGTCACAGTCAAACTCACTATCTGCCTCCCTCGGAAGATTCTTCGGCCATGTGCCCAGTAAGGGTTAGGAAAACGTCGTCAAGACTGGGTTCACGAAGATTAAGGTGATCCGGCATAAGACCCGCGGTCTCGAGCATCTCGAGCAGCTCGCGTACCTGAGCCGGACCGTGTTCTAGCGGAAGCTTCACACTTGCTCCGACTAGCCTCGCCTGCTTATTGGTCTTTTCGATCAAAAGCGTGCTCACCCTATCAGCCTGATCGGGGCTCGACATCTCCAGGTCTATAATGGTGGCCCCCAGGGTTGCCTTCAGCTCTGTTGGAGTTCCCTCCGCTATCACCTTTCCGCGGTCCACCACGGCGATCACCTTTGCCAGTCTGTCGGCCTCCTCGAGATACTGGGTCGTTAACAAAACCGTGGTGCCTTCGTTGACGAGCTCCTCGATGACCCCCCATAGCGACTGGCGTGAATACGGATCAAGCCCCGTGGTCGGCTCGTCCAAAAAAAGCACCGACGGTGAATGAAGCAGCGCTGCGGCAAGGTCAAGGCGGCGGCGCATCCCGCCTGAATAGGTTTTGGCAGTTCTCTTTGCGGCATCGGTGAGTTCAAAAAGCTGAAGCAAGTCATTCGCTCGAACAATGGCCTTTTTCCTCCCCAATCGGGTCAGCTGCCCTATCATCCTCAAGTTCTCCAGCCCGGTAAGATTGTCATCCACCGCGGCAAACTGCCCAGCCAAACCAATATTGGCGCGAACAGTCTCAGCTTCAGCAACTACGTCGTGGCCCAGCACCCAAGCGCGCCCACGATCTGGCAGAAAGACCGTTGTCAGAATTCGAACAACGGTTGTCTTCCCTGCCCCGTTTGGACCAAGCAGACCGAATACCGTTCCCGCCTCGACCTGCAAACTGAGCCCGTCAACTGCCCGGATCCCACCTTTGAACTCCTTGACAAGCCCTTCTGCTTCAATTGCAAAGGCCAAAATACCTCCAATAAGTCAATCTCGCCAGACTTGCCGAAGCACTAATGTGCTCACGTCCTCGTTCCACTAAGCGGGTCAAACCGAGACTAAAAGCCCAAATGATCTTATTAGCTGAAATATTCAACTCATAAAAGAAAACGCACACAGGACTCGTTTTGTCTCACGGAATTATGCTGAGGGCAAATATCTGACTTTGAGCGCTCGGGCAACTGCACCAAATGCTTATCCTCTCCTAGGCCGCGCGAACTTTATCAAGTATTTGCAAGATATCTCAAGCGCACCCAAGCTTCCGGTGATTCACTTGGCCTGTTAGCGCCCTACTCTGAAGCGCTCCGCAATTTCAGCCCCCGTTGCCCACCATACCCCTTCTTGAGCTGAGATGTACTCAAGGGCTCCACGAAGGGCCTTTATGCGATATGGAAGCCCGGTCAAATAGGGATGGACTGCTATGACCATTACTACAGGGCTATTCGCACCATCGGCGTAAAGCTCATCGAACTGAGAGATTATCAGGTCTCTAAAGCCCTCAGGCGTGAGACAAGCGCGTCCGTATGCCCCCTTGTCGTTTACGTCCATTGAGTAGGGAACCGAGATCAGAGTGGATCCCGCAATCGGCACCTCGAAGGGACGGTCGTCTGCCGCGAAGTCAGCCAGGTAGCCTATTCCGTTCGAAGCAAGCTCACTAAGCGTGTATTCGCTTTGCTGCAAACCCGGGCTCAGCCAGCCCACAGGTCTCTGGCCCCATGCATTCTCGATGTCTTGGATTACACTCGAAATAAGCTCCTTCTCCTCATCAGGCGTGTAGGTGTGCATCTTTCGATTGTTGTAATCGCCGTGACCCATCATGTCCCAACCTCGGTCTGCACATTCCTTCATCCAGTGAGGGAAGTTGCGGGCGAAGGCGGCATTTACCGCACCGGTTCCTCTCACACCGAATCGATCCAGCTCTGCTAGGATTCGAGGCATTCCGGCTCGGTTTCCGTATTCTCGAAGGGCATACTCCCGATAGTCTGGAACCGACTCGCCTCCATCAATCGGATAATGAAGGTCGAAATCCTCGATATTGACCACCACCCACACGGCGATCCTGGCTCCGTTCGGGAGGCTCCAGTTGGAATTTTCAAGGCCTCTGGACGCTTTGATGGCGTTGCCGGTATCAGGCCTTATGGAGAGCTGCGGCTTCATGTCAGACATTGAGATCCTCCAAGGGTATAACGTCGGCGTATTTATGATGTAGGTCGAAAAGACTTATCTTGTGACTCAACAGATGCCGATCGAAAACGCAGTCCTCCACCACCACAACATGAAATCCATAGGCAAATCCGTCAACAGCAGAAGATCTGACACAACCGCTCGTACTCTCGCCGCAGATGACGAGCGTCTCTATACCGTTGGCGTCGAGATGATCGGCTAGATCGGTTCCGAAAAAGGCGCTCGCCCTTCCTTTGTAAACTATGCGGTCTTCGGGCTGCACCTCGAAGTACTCGTCGATAGAGAAGTCGCTCTTGATTTGGCTGATGGATAGCTTGCTCTCGTCCCTGTTTGTAGCCCTACGTGTCTCGTCCTCAGGAACAAGAAGGCGGTCGGAGGTCGTTTGAATTATCGGCCAGCCCGAATTTCTAGCAAGGTCTAACAGCCGCTTTATCTTCGGCTTTGCTTCCCAGGCATAGGGACCGCATGACTTTGGATTCTCCCTAATCGCCTCTAACAACGACATTGGCCCGCTTGGAAATACACTCTCGAACAGATCAATGGATAGAAGTGCCGCTGCGCCCTTTATGCCAACCTCGCGAACGTAGGGCCGATAGACCTCGATGGTCTCTTCGGAAACTACGTCTCGCCAACAGTGATCTTCAAACGACTTTTCGAGATCTGACACCATATCTCTAAACCACCCATTCTCAGGGGTGCATCATTGCAAGGCAATACTAAGAAGTGCCGCTCTTGCTTGCCCCCATACTTTCTCGACATACTCATTGAATCGTGGACTCCTTATGAAAGCAAGGAGGTCATCTCACTTTCTCGTCAAAGCCCCCTTTATTCTTACAACAACTAGCATCTTGACCTCCACACCAG
>JAJYVK010000278.1 GCA_021792075.1 Actinomycetes bacterium
GCTCTGCATGCCCTGGTCGGCATGGTAGGCGCCAACTCCTGAGCTCTTGACCCCTCCATATGGGAGATAGGGGTTGCCGATTGTGAGAATCACATCGTTGAGTAGCGCCCCACCGGTCTGGAGACTTGAAATGACGCGCCGTCCCCTGGACAGGTCAGCGGTCCAGACCGAGGAATTCAGCCCGTATCTGGAGTCGTTTGCAAGCTCCACCGCCTGCTCCTCAGTATCGAAAGGCATGATTGGAAGAACTGGGCCGAACGTCTCTTCCTGCATCACCGACATGTCTTGCTTTACATTGGTCAGCACCATCGGACGCAGTTTGAGTGTACCCTCAGCCCAGTTGTCCGGGTGATCTCCTGTAAGCAGGTTGGCCCCACGGTCGAGAGCTTCTTTCACGTGCCGCTTGACAATGTTGACTTGCTCGTTGAGGGTCATTAGGCCAATGTCATCGTTATTGTCGTCGCCCACTCTCAGCTTTTCCACCTCTCGAACCAGGAGATTGACGAACGCATCATAGATTGACCTTTGCACATAAACCCGCTCGACAGCCATGCAGACCTGGCCAGCGTTGGAGAAGGCTCCCCAAATCGCTCCGTTGACCGCACGCTCGATATTTGCATCTTCGAAAACGATCATTGGGTCCTTGCCACCCAGTTCCAAAATTGTCGGAATGAGTTCGGGACCGGTTATTGCGGCCACCTTGCGCCCGACCTTCTCAGAGCCCGTGAAATGAACAAAGTCGGGCTTCGCCTTTAGCAGCGCCTCACCCAGATCGGGACCGCCATGGACTACGTTGGCTACCCCAGACGGCAGATCCATCTCTCTGAGTAATGATTCGATCAGCATTCCGACGGGCGGGGTCTCCTCGGACGGTTTTATGATCACAGCGTTTCCCGCCGCCAGGGCTTCCACGGCAGGCACCATCGAGAGCATGAATGGAAAATTCCAGGTCGAGATGACCGCCACGACTCCTCGGGGCTTGTACTCCAAGAAGGATTGCTTACCGATGAAGGTAATCGGAGTCTTGATTCTCCTTGTTCCCAGAGCCTTTGCAGCCCTTTTTTCTACGTGCAGGATGGCGTCCACGACGATCATGACTTCTGTGGTCAGTGCTTCCATCTTTACCTTGCCGGTAGACGTGGCAATTACGTCAGCGATCTCATCCTGTCTCTCTACGATTCTGTATCGAAGCTGCCTAATGAGCTTCAGCCTCTCGTCAAGCGGCATCTTCGAGAACTTTTCGAAGCCCGCACGTGCAGATGCCATGATCGTCGGGAGCTGCGAAATCTCAGTAAGATTTGGGCCTATCGACATTAACGGGAAAGTCTTGTTTTGAGTCTCTACCATTTTCTCCTCCTATGTCACCCTTATCCTCTTATCGAGGTCAGACTTGTGCTCGATGAAGTATTCCACTGCCTTTTGTATGTAGCTTGCAAAGTCAGGACAGGTGATGCCTATAGCCGCCAGGTCCTTCTGAGCCTGGTAGCTGTCGTAAATTGGGCCGATTTTGAAGTAATCCAAAGTCTCCTGCTCGACCCCCACCCACCGTCGCAGCGGTGGAATCGAGAGGGCAACTCGCACAAGCGGGAGAGGTATCGTATATCGCGGAGTAAATCCCATCTGGGCCTGGCAGATGAGTGCGAACGCGTCTCGAACGCTGTGCGGAGACGGATCGACGAGATGATATACATGATGTTCCGCCTCTTTGAGGTTTGCCAGGTGGCAGATGGCGTCGACGACGAAGTCGACAGGAACTACGTTGAAGAGAACGTCGCCTCTTCCAAGATTGGGTATGGGGATCTTTGAAAATCGATCGAGAAACCTCATCACGAAGTACGGTCCGTCGAACTTGTCGGTCTCTCCGGTGCGTGAGTCGCCCATAACAACGCCAGGTCTAACTATGGTGGTGGGGATTGCATCCCAGGCGCGCTGGACGACGAGTTCCGCTTTGAATTTCGTTGATTCGTAGTGGTTCTTGAACCCGTTGATATCGATGAGTTCACTCTCGAGCACGGTTCCCTGTCTTCTTCCTGAGACGTAGGCGGTGCTGCAGTAGATGAAGCGCTCCAGGTTTGGCAGACGCCCCACCCAGTTGACGACATTTTCTGTTCCGCGCACATTGATTAGCTCGGCGATGTCTTCTCCTACCGCCAGGTCGTAGATGGCGGCAAAGTGGAAGACCTTTGTTATCTGCTCCGCCAGCTCTGTTTGCTCGCTCGAGGAGAGCCCCAGGCTTGGTCTGGTGATGTCGCCTTCGATTATGCGAAAACGATCAGCTGGGCTACCCGTCGCCTCCGCAATTGCTCTAACTGTATTCCTGGCCTTGTCTAGCTGGCTTGGATGCACCAGGAGAATGAATAGTTGAGACGGGTCATCCTCCGCCAGTTTTCGAACTATTCGAGTGGTTATGAATCCCGGGAAACCCAAAAGGAAATAGAACATAGCAGTCCGACTTTCGAATGACTTACTCAATTCATAACCTAGCAGTAACTAGGCAGAAGGTCTATAATTTTGTGCCGGGTTGGCACATCGACTTGGGCATCGTCACCCCCAACCAGCTTATGGGGTCAGCCTCTCGTCGACGTGGCTGCCGTGTCGAATGAAGTCCTGAAGATCTTCATCGTCTTGGCGGTTTCGCTGCTCTACCGAGATCAGTGCACCGCAGTGCGGACAGGCGTACTCCCAAATCTCGAAGTCCAAACGGTCTTTGCCCTTTCTTAGGCCTATCCAGCGTCCGGCTGAAGCCAGTGGTCGGCGCGTGCGCAGCAGGTACGATTTCACCGGTTCATCTGCCAGGGCAACGGATTTCAGGCAGTCACCGCAGAACAGCCAGCCTTTGGACTCATAAAGCGCTCCATATGGGCTGATTAAGTCACCGGAAAGCTGTTCGCCCGCACCATCCGGCAGAGGTAGCCGGGACCGGCCCTCCTCAATGCGTCGGCGGCGTATCCTTTGGCGGAGGAGCTTGGTAGCTTCATAGTCGGGGGCGCAATTGCCATCGAGTACCGTTCCATAGATCAGGTTGGCCCATTCGGCGGAGACAAGACGCTGGCGGACATCCGCCGCGACACGCTCGGGACTTCGCCTGATCGGGTCACCGATACCACCGCCTCCGTGCGGAACGGATCCAAAGACGTCGCCGGGTTTCATTGTGAACGAGCACTTGGCAGGTAGTATTTCAAGAACTGGGCCGTTCAACTGCTCAAAGTTCTGAGGAAGCACCCCTGATCGCCATTGCCAGGCTATGTCGGTTTCGCGTTTGAGCAGGACGGTGGCTCCTCCGCCAGGGTAACCTCCGAGCAGCCCTCCGGTGGCAGACAGGCTGACCCCCCAGGTGTTGGGTGTTATGTCCATTTCGCTCGCATGATGGATGGTAAATGCCACCTCGGCCGAGACGCCGCCTCTCCATTCACCCGCTCCTCCAGAGTCACCCGTTCTGCGACGGTAGAGGTAGAGCAGAGGGTAACTCCCTTCGATCGACTCGATGTTGGCGACGTTTGCTTGAGGAGCCGTAAGCTTCCCGCCTACGTCGAAGCCGTCACCGAACGCCCTGGCCCCGCAGCCCTGAACGTCAGAGCTTAGGAGCATGGTGGCAAAAGGCTGGTTCTGGTCGTCTTTGCCAAAGATGTTGTAGACGAAAGGTGAGCCCGACCATCCAGCCATGGCGTCGGCGTGATGTCGTTCACTCGCAGCGAGCAGTTTTCCAAGTGCAAGAGCAGTAGCGTTCGTTGTGCAGTGAGTTGCGTGGACAACGCCAAATCCCACCGGAGCGGGGAATCGAGCATGGTGGACGGTTCCTTCTTCGACCGTTGTGTCAACCAGCCTGAGCACCCCTGCATTCCATGGTATGTCTGGGCAGAGGTAGGGGAACAAGGCGGAGAAGGCTCCTGCCAGAGCACCGGCGTATGCCGTGTTTATGAAGCC
>JAJYVK010000279.1 GCA_021792075.1 Actinomycetes bacterium
GTTCTTTGGTGGTATCTCGCCAGCTGCAAATCGATCTACCTCAACTGATCGTTCCGTCTGTACGCAGGGTCCTTGGCAAGATCTCCTCTTTGGTCTACGGCGTGCCCTCCGGCAAGCTGAATGTCATCGGAATCACTGGAACAAACGGCAAGACGACGACCTCGTACATGATTGAAAATGCCCTGGAACACGCGGGAATAAGATCCGGCATGATTGGTACGATCGAAACCAAGATCGCAGGGCAGTCGATACCGGCGCTCTTCACCACTCCGGAAGCTCCTTCGCTTCAAAGCTCATTGGCGGAGATGCTTAAAAATAACGTGGAAGTTGCAGTGATGGAGGTCTCATCACACGGCATTGACCAGCACAGGATCGACGGAACGCTCTTCGAACTCGGGATTTTCACTAATCTCAGCTCGGAACACCTCGATTACCACGGAACCATAGAACAGTACTACGCCACCAAGGCACAGCTTTTCGAGCCGTCGAGATGCAAGAGGGCCCTTGTCTGCATTGACGACGAGTGGGGCCTCAGGTTGAGTCACCAGCTTCAAATACCCACTGTCACATTTGGCTGCGGATTAGGCGCAGACTACCGCATTCAAGACATCGCCATAACGCACGACGGAACCTCGTTCACCTTGATCGGTCCTGATGTCAACAGCGAGATCTTCACTCCGATCGTGGGAAGCTGCAATGCCCAGAACGCCGCGGCAGCTTTCTTGGCCCTTCACCTGCTGGGCCTGGACACCGAGGCTGCGTTGGCGGGGATCAAGAGCTGCCAAAAGGTTTCCGGTCGCTTTCAGAGGGTCGAGATGGGACAGCCCATGGAGATCATCATCGACTATGCCCACACTCCTGGCGCGATTCGGTCGCTGATCGAAACAGCCAGATCGCTCGCTCCCGCCGAGTCCGAGGTATTTATAGTTGCCGGCGCCAGAGGAGGGCGTGACAGGCTAAAGCGGCCCGAACTTGGAAGGGCGTTGGCAACTGCAAACCATGTGATATTGACGGTCGATTCGCCTGGAGATGAGGATCCTATATCGATCATCGAACAGCTTATAGCCGGGACCATTGACGTTCCGGAAGGCCGCATATCCATTGAACTGGACCGCGAAAAGGCGATACAGCTAGCCATAAGTTCTGCCGCACCCGACGACACCGTACTGGTGGTGGGGAGGGGACACGAAAAAAGCCTTCGCATTGGAAACAGAAAGATCCTGTTGGACGACGTGGAAGCAGCCAAGAAAGCAGTGGAGATGCTGGAGCTTGGCACCGATCGGAGATCGGCCTATGCCTCACGATGAGCTTTGGACAACCCTTCGCACGGTATCCCCGATCTTTGAGTCCACAAGACGGTGCGCTTGTGTTCGGCTAAATCTTGAACCGACGGGTTCGACTTTTTTTCTGCGGAATAAGCCTGGTAAAGAACGAGTCTGCAGATACGGCAAAGCGGGGCAAGATAAAAAACTGGCATCCGAGATGACTTTCCTATGACAAGACCGACGCTAAGCGCAGTAGTACCCACTTACAACTCGCAAGAGACCATCAAAGCAGCCCTAGAGTCGATCTATGCCCAGACGATCAAGCCCGATGAAGTCCTGGTAATTGATGACGAATCGTCTGACAATACCTGTGCCATCGTGACCTCCAACTTCCCAGAAGCCCGACTCATTAAAAAGCAGAACGGAGGTCCCTCATCTGCCAGAAACCTCGGAATCAAAAACGCCAGATTTGAATGGATCGCCTTCCTTGACGCGGATGACATCTGGGCTCGCGACAAAAACGAGATCCAGCTCGACGAGGCGGTAAAAAACCCTAAGGCCGTAATCGTCGCCTGCAACTGGTCAGATTCGGCAACGGCGCTTCTCGAAGCCGAGAAGATTCGGCCGCGCCAACTACGGTCAAAAAAGATTTGGACCTCGGACATATTGGTGCTCAACCGCTTCCAAACCTCAACCGTCATAGCCCGCCGGGCACAGCTCGACCAGATTGATGGCTTCAGAAGCGAACTCGACGGCGCTGAAGACTGGGATATGTGGCTGAGACTCTCGAGGCTCGGAGAGGTCGTAGTTATCGAGGAACCGCTGGTGTACTACAGAGATACCAATGGCGGCTACTCCAAGAACCTGATGCGCCTCATGAATTCCATGCAAAAGATGATGGAGAGGGAGTCGGAAAACATGTCAATCAACCCCAGACTCCTGAAAAAGATCTGGGCATGGCACTACCTCCGCTTCTGCGTAGGTTTCCTCCTCGTAAAAGATAGCCACGGCGCAAAAGCCAGCATTGCCTCTGCGATGAGCGACGGATTAACCCGCCAATTGCCATCAGCATCGTTGGACTATCTGCTGCCGTTTTTGGCGCACCGAGTCAGAAGGCGCTTGCAACACCGAACCAATCGCGACCTCGGAGCCTAGATCACCTAAAGGATTTCCTGCTTGGAGGTCCTTCCGCCATCCCCGATCCTTTCCTCAAAGCCTGCGTTGATGGACCTCTCCCGTCGCTTCCGGTATATGAGAAACACCGCAATCGCAACTACCACCAAAGCCAAGATAACGTAGGAGACATCACCAGCTACCTTTTCGACCTGGCGATAGCTTTGTCCTCCCAAGTAGCCCAGCATCGCCATCGAGACTGACCAGGCTATCCCCCCGGAAACGTTATAGAGGGCAAACGTCTTGTATCGCATGTTCGATACGCCTGAAAGACCCGGCACCAAAACCCTCAAAGCGGTGGTGAATCTGCCTACGAAAACGCCAGGGCCACCGCGTCTCATCATGAACTCTTCAGCTCTGAGAAGATGAGCGGGCTTTACAAACCGAGACAACTGGTGGTCGATAAGGGACCTCCCCCATCGCTTGCCGACGAAATAGCCAACACTGTCACCGATTATCGCCCCGAGCGATGCCGCTGCCATGACCAATCCCAGAGACTCCTGGTGCTCAAAGGCTAAAACCCCTGCAACAATCACCACTGTCTCGCCAGGAAAGATAAAGCCAAGAAAGATCGAGGATTCAGCTGCTGGGAGCAGAAATACCAGCAAAAGCACCAGCCAGCCGTGAAGGGTCAAAACGTAATTGGCAATGCTGGTCATTTAACCAACCTATCATTCTCACACCATTAACAAGCTGAGAACTAGCCCGAGCCAGCTATTCCACCAACCAAGCAAGCCCAAAAAGTCCAAGGCTGCCGTTAAACGGTCCCGCCGCGTCGAGATTCGAGAGTCACATTCAACACAGTCGACAGGATAAAAGCCAGGCCCACCACCGCAAGCCACAGTCCGAACACAAGGCTCAGAGCAGTCAATGCAGCTCCCATACCGAAAACAAAAGGCCAGATCGTGTTACCCGGGAAAGCTCCCACCGGCCCAGAGCCCTCGGAAAGCGTGGCATCAGAGCGGTCCTCGGGTCTCAACTCCATCCTGCGAGACCACCAGCTAAGGTACAAGCCGGGCATGATTCCAAGCCCTGCAGCGGCGAAAAGCATTATGCTCCCGCTAGCCTCCCCCGACCAGAGGAAGTAGATGACCATGACGGCGAAGAAGAAGACTCCAACCAGAAGGTAGATCGTCCGCTCGTTCTTCATCTCGTCTCCTCCGACTCAACAGTCTCAGCACTATGGGGAGATTTGTGATCTGCATATTCGGGGTGGTTCATGTCCCATACCGGACGTGCCGACCGCACTGGGGGCAGCTTCTCGAAATTGTGGTGAGACGGCGGTGAGTCAGTCGCCCACTCAAGTGTATGCCCGTCCCATGGATTTCCAGATGCGGGTATTGGCTTTCTCCAGGAAATCCAAATGTTTACTATCCAGATTGCGAATGCAAGCCCCATCATGTAGGAACCTATCGTCGATATCTGGTTGAGCGTTGTGTAATGATCAATCGGCAAGTATTCGGCAATTCTACGT
>JAJYVK010000280.1 GCA_021792075.1 Actinomycetes bacterium
GTCCCACCGTCAGAGCGAAGATTTTCCATCATTTTGCCAATTGTTCATTTGTGCTTCATTTGGCTGTAATAAACATGGATTAGAAATAAAGGGCTATCCATTTGACTGCCCCAGGGATTCAGCCAAGGTCGGTAGCCCTGCGCCACGGTTGTGCGGCTGGCGGAAGTGAGAGACTTCCGGGGGGTGAGTGCGCGCTCGTAGGTGCGTTAGGCCGAGTTCTCTTGGACACCGGATTTGCCACCACTTGGCGATAGGTCACCGGTGGCGAACTGACGGCCTGCTGCATGAGGCGATAGAAGAGCATCCCTCGCGACCGCGAGCTGCGCCGGTTGAACCGGAAGCAGAACTCGTCGAGATAGGCCTGTAAGTGGTCGATTTCGACCGCCCCTTGGTGGGTGCCAAGCAGCCAGCGCTTGGCGAGCGACGCCACCCGGTGCACACCAGGCAGCGGGACATGGGCGGGTACACCAGAGGCGGCCACATTGGACGGCCTGTGGATGAAGTCGTCACCAACAGCGAGCGGATAGGACCTAAACGCATCGCTGAGCACGACTGACCCACGCTCGACGTGGTCAAGCAGGAACTCACGCAGGGTTGGCGCCGTCGCGTCGCGGATCACGGCCATCCTCGCCCGACCGTACCCCTTCGGTACCCGCTGCTCGACGGCGATCGCCACGAGCGCCTTGCCGTCAGCACCGCGGCCGCGCTTGCCCGGCTTCACTCCGCCGAAGAACATCTCGTCCACCTCCACGTCACCAGAGAGCAGCTCTCGTCCGGGTCGGACCATTGCGCTGCGGAGCCGGTGCAACATCATCCATGCGGTCTGGTAGGAGCCCAGCCCGAGAACCCGCTGGAGCCCGAGAGA
Organism: Actinomycetes bacterium; assembly: GCA_021792075.1. Taxonomy (GTDB): domain Bacteria; phylum Actinomycetota; class Acidimicrobiia; order Acidimicrobiales; family Acidimicrobiaceae; genus SCQM01. Next base: position 866 of record JAJYVK010000280.1, read on the forward strand.
TGAAATGCCGTTCTTCTGCGAGGTCAGGTACCACGCTGCGGCGAACCAGACGGTGAGCGGCGTTCGGGTGTCCTGGAAGATGGTGCTTGCCGTGGGCGAAACCCGTCGGCGACAACCGGAGCAGCGCCGGACCCCGCCAGCCATCTCCCAGCTTGACTCGCACCCGCAGTGCGGGCAGACGAACCCGCCAGGCCAGCGTAACCAATCCAGGTAGTCCAGACAGGCAATATCGTCAGGGAACCAGGCCCGGAACTCAGCATATGACCCCGGATAGTGGAGACCATTTCTTGGCATCTCACCAGCATATCCCTGGGGCAGTCAAATGGATAGCCCTTATAATCAATGCTGCAGCTGCCAGCAAGGCAATCACAATTCCTGCCGTAATTCCTAGCGCAATAGTGCCCGCTGCAGCCAGGCCCAACACGATGACGGGTCCGCCGCAGCAAAGAACGGGAAGCAGTAGAAGCAGAAAACCCCAGCTCCCTTTTGGTTGCGGAGCTCGAGAGTCTTCGCCACGATTCGAACCATAGCGGCTCAGAGGGATCGACTTCACACTTTCGTCCGTTGGATTTTCACGGGATCCGCTAGCCCGATTCGGTGATGACAGCGCCACTTTTCCCCTCTAAGGTTCCAATATCCGCAGTGCCGGTACGTGAATTGTCATTTAAGATCTACTACATTTTTGTAGATCTGTCAATCACTAGGGTACTCTGGGCTCGAACCGTTGAAGTTGAAGGGTCGCATGACCTTTAGCTTTAGCGATGGATGCGACACGTACAGTGCAAGGGCACCTGAGCCAAGCACGCATCCGTAGAAATCAGCTGCTGCAGGTGCAGAGTTGAAAAGCACGCATAAAGACCAAGACAGCAAAACCACAAGGGAGAGTACGATTCCCGTTCCAAAAAGATTCGCTTGTCTTTTAGCACCGGCCTTTCCTTGGAGACGATTCAGACGATAACGCAACGTATCAGCATCGGCGAAGGAAGCGGTTGCGGCCTGCGAATTGTGAAGCCCAACTTTGGCAAGCGCTTGGATCAGTGCCTCTGCGCCACAAACTGCCACTACCTGATCGTCCGCTGCAGCTTCAAGTTCGCGCCGAAGCCCGCTGAAGGCGTCGTGAACCGGTGGCAACCATGAGTAGGCTGATCGAATGACGGCGCCTAAGAACAAAATGCGCGGGTGGCCAAGGCGCAAATGAGCCAGCTCGTGCTCAATTACTGCCTCTTGTTCAGGTGGTTCAAGCAGATTGAGCAGTCCCGACGACACTATCGCTCTGGGTCGGCTAATTCCCGAGGTGAAAGCTACAACCGCGTCGGCAGGAATTACGAGGAGCTTGTTCCGTCTTTGAGTTGAGTCACCTATCGATACAAGAAACGAGATCCTGTTGGCGTTCACGCGTAACGTAGCTCTTGCTGTTTGAAATCCCGCCCAAAACAGGCGAACCAGGAAAAACAGGCCAAGCACTTCCGTGCTCGCCCGCCAATAGTTGAAACCACCTCTACTAATCCAGCATGAGATAGAAAGTGCTGACTTTGGATAGAGGGCTGCACCTATTCCACCTGCTAGGCAGCCGAGCCAACCAATTGGAAGAACTGCCAAACCAAAAAGGGTAAGAAGGTGCATGCCAGCCAACCCCTTGGGCGCGATGCGACCTTCAAGCAACCTTGCTGCAAACCAAGGCAGTAGCGTCAAAGCTCCAAGAAAAAGCGCTACGACAACTAGCCCAGTCATGATTTTTCGATTCGTGAGACGATGTCTTGAAGTTCATTTATAAGTTCTGGATCTTCAAAATCCTTTACCAAGTGTGCCAAGACGATCCGAGGGTCATTTGATGATCTGATTAATTGACCTATGGCCCGGGCAAGCAACTGGTCATGATTGCCAGCTGCTTGATAAACGAAGGTGCGACCATTTTCAAAGCGCTCGACCAAACCTTTTTCAATCAACCGGGCCAATATTGTCATAATGGTTGTATAAGCTCGCTTCTTTCCCGGTAATCTCTCAATCAGTTCCCGGGGCCCAAGCGGTGCCTTGCTAGCCCAGAGTTCTTGAAGCACCATCACCTCAAGCTCACCGACTTTTCGACCTGCAACCACCTGACGAACCATAGGGATCCTCTCTGCTACCAACGAAGTTAGGCCGGTTCCGTTGTCAGTAACAACTCCGATTCTATAAAATCGCGATTCAGTGCACTCGCGATGCGAAGAAGGCACACCCAATCTGGTGTTACCGGTGTCCCCCTAAGAGATCGCCATCTGACAATGACAATAATTGAGCGAACCTTGCAGAGGAATCAAGTCGAGCAGAAAACTGCGCACTTAAAGCAAACTGACAGAACCAACTTGAACAACAAGAGAATTCTGATATAGTTGATCGAATTAGTCAACAATTGCAACATAGGGAGGCCAGGATGACTGGAACGATTTCCACGACAACGGGAATTTCGGAGGAGCCTGCACGCGATAGCGCCCAGGTAGGACCTCCAAAGACTCTTGAGAGGCTTGCTATTATCGTTCGCGAAAGTAGCTATGACCGAGTGCTCACCCCTTTCGCGTTCGCGTATCTCGCTGCCGCCAGTGGCGCTCACGTCGACCTATTGTTTGTGAACTGGGCAGTGCGTGCAGTCATGCAGGATGAATCAGATCGCCTACCAATGTCTGCCGAGCACACCCAGGATCATGACTACGTTCGCCGTCAGGTAGAGCTTGCCGGACTTCCCTCCAAGATTTCTGAATTAGTAACTGCAATAAAGCAAACTGGCAATGTTGCTATCTACGTCTGCAGCCTTGCCGCCCAAATCTTCGGAGCAACTAGAGATAACCTCCTACCGGAGGTCGATGAGATCGTAGGTGCCACATGGTTTTTGACCGAACGGGTCCTGGGTGCCGATACAACGCAGTACTTCTAAATAGATCCCTTGCGTTTCTGAGCCAAAGTTCAGCATGGCAATAACAAATGCATTGCAGTTGCAAGAAAAGGAAATGAAATATGCCTGAGGTGGAATCTTCTTTGGATAATG
>JAJYVK010000281.1 GCA_021792075.1 Actinomycetes bacterium
AACCCGCCTGAGCTCCACCACTCGATCGATTCTGCGCGGCGCACTTTGGGATGTCCTCCTATTGCGGCCTCCCACAGGTTGAAAAGGCCGGGCCGGCTGAAACCTGGATAATGGATTGCCTTGGTTTCCTCCACTTTTTCCGCCCACGCTGCACCGTAGCGGCCACCGCCATCGACGGAGCGAACCTGCCCTTCCTCGATCTGTAAAGTGATCTGCGGAAAGGCCCGGCTGAAATGCGAGGTCGTGCCCTTTACAACCCCATGTGCATCGGCATGTGGCAACGGCGGGGTCGGATGTCCAAAGAGATGGCCATACCACCTCTTGGGCTCCGCTATCCAGCCGTGGTGGGAGCCATCCCAATAGGTCTCGTTCAACGAATAGGAGATGTCGGTACCCTCCAAGTCGGTCAGCCTCACCTTTCCGCCACGGCCCCGCCGCCAGATCGCATCCCATGTAATTTGTGAAGAAAGTGCTATGATCTCCGAAGGGTAGGTTACGATCTCAGCACTGAAGTGATCCCTCGACATCCAAGGGAACTGCTCATAACGAAACGATGTGGCTCCTGTCGGCCCGCCGCGCCCGTGGACCAAAAGATCATACCCTTCATGTGAAGCCATCTCCTCGATCTTGGGGTCGCCTTCCCACCGCCGAGGTCGATTCCTCCATGGCTCGTAGCGGATTGCCACTTCCAATTCATCCTCTTCATCGAATCTACGATCAGAGCCCGAGTCTTTCCACATCACATCCACAGCTGCCCCGCGCTCCCTGAGCGCCTTTACCACCGCTTCCACTATGTCGGGATCGTACGCCCGATCCACCGCCACTAGAACTCTGTCGCCAGCACGGGTGCTTCCGTAGCCAATCGAACCGAGGTGGGCGGAGCGCCGCTCCTCGATGGTCATGAGGTGCCTGGCAATTCGTAAAAGCTCATCCTCGCCTGCGAATTCACTGACTCCCAGGCCCTCGGCCGGCCGATCAGACGACAGCTCCGAGGGAATCATCGTTGCTTCTGAGGCCTCATCACACATTTTTATTCATCCTTCCAACTCAAGTTTCGACTGTCTTTTAAATACGGCACCCGCGAGTCGAGTTCAGATTGAAAAGAGCACTCGTAAAAGCCATGATTGCCTCTGTCGGAGAACGGTATTGATCGACAACAGGTGAACTCGCGAGCGACAACGGCAGGCGGCGCCCAAACTGCCAACAGCTCCTACTGCTCTAAGGAGAGCTTTCTTCACCTTTCACCCCCTCTGTTCGGTCTGGGCCGGCCCCGAAGCTATCTGGATCAGCGCTCCATGGGAGGTTGACGCCGAGCCCACGTTCACGACATCGCATGTAGACGAAGTTGGCCGCGATCACGTCCCATGCTGCAATACCCTGTGATTCAAAGACTGTGATCCCGCTCATGACGTTTCTGGGATAGTCGTACCTGATAGCAGCCCTGAGCGTGACGACGTCGTCCCAGCCAATCGCTCCGTGCTCAACAGCCGCTATGATGTCACCGCACTCGACTTTCGCCTGTTCAAGGTGGTCCACAGTGACGAGATCGGCGATCCGGAACACCTCCTGATCGAGTTCTTGCTGCCCTCCGGCGTTGGCGCCCACCGCGTTGATATGACAGGGATTGTCGAGGAAAGAGCCTCTAAGGACGATCTCCTTTGCAGATGTGACCGTCGTTACTATATCTGCACCCGCCACCGCTTGCTGGGAACTCCTTACGGGAGAGACCACCATGTTGAACCTCTCCTCGGCCGCCCGACAAAACGATTCGAGCCGACCAACGTCTCGCGAGAACACCTTGGCTTCCCTGATTTCACAGACTGTCCGCACCGCTGCGAGCTGGGTCAGGGCCTGTCTGCCGGAGCCGATGAGACCGAATACGGCTGCGTCTCTTTTTGCTAGATGCATTGCGGCCACCGCAGATGCTGCACCGGTTCGCCATCTGCCCAGGATGTCGCATGCCATCACCGAAAGCAGTTCACCGCTGTCGAAATCAAAGAGGACGACCACGCCTTGGTAACCCGACCTCCGAGTCCCGACATATGTCTTGAGACCCATGGCACCTTCCGAAGGAACCACTGCGCCCATGTATTGGTACCTGCCAAACAGCGTGTCGTGCCGTATTCGCGGATGTGAATCCCATGCTTGGGGATCTCGATAGGCCTCATCAAGCCGAACGACAAGTTCGTAGATGCTGTCCTTTAGGACCTCGTACACATCACTTTCAGACAACCACAAGGCCATAGCTGGTCACCACTCCATTCTCACAGACGTTGCGAGATATCGGATCGAAAATCTGGCGAATCGCCAGCTGGCGCATCTCAGTTCAAACAAGTATCTCGCCATCCTTTGCGACGACAATCTTGTCGTCCACTACCACCGTCACCTGGTCGATTATGCCCTCCAAGCGAAGCGTGCTGTTGACCTCTCCCCTGTCCGCGCCGTGGCCAATTCCGAGATGCATCGCACCATAACGCTTTTTCTCGCTCCTCATAGCGCCAGTGAGCGGCCTGCAACGCCTATTGGTTCCAAGGGCGATCTCACCACCCAGCTTCCAGGTATTTTCATCTCCATAGGTCTCTAGATAATGGCGGACCTCTCTCGCTTCTATGCCGCCGCTTATCTCCACCACCCGTCCTTCTTCCACGCGGAGCCTTACCGGCTCACGCCACTGCCCTGCCGGATAGTGGGCAGTCTGATCCCAGACGATCACGCCGTTTGCCGTGCCCGGCTTCGGTTCGACGTGCACCTCACCAAAGGGCCACGTTCCGCCCCCAAGTTTGCCGGTTTCCTCATCGCGCTGGAAAGGCAGCTTTCCCCAACGTTGCGCAAGAGAGCCCGGCTTGTAGCCCGAGATGTCCGCTGTCAGATCTGTGCCGCTCTCAGAGGTCACCCGGATCTTGGTTCCGTTGTCATAGACCGCCCCGACCCTTCGCTGAATTTCACACATCTCTTCGACTTCTGCAGCCGTCACATTGCCCCCACCCTCGATGAGGATCTCTTGATTGAGCTCCTCCCACAGCCAGATGGGCGTCTTGCCTCGTCCACCTCCTTCGGAGCGTATCGCACGCAGTCCAGGCGTTCCACTGTTGAGCGCAGTTGTGGTGAGAGCTATTACGACGTCGGCCTCCTTCGCAGCAGCCACCGCAAGTGGCGAGGGGTCCGCACAGTGGTACTCGCGTCGAGGATACAGACAGAGCAGAGCTTCTGCTCCATGAGAGTGCAGACCTGCCATAGTAGCTTGCCAGATCAGGGGGTCCATAGCATCATCTGTCAGCACCACGAACTTGTCCGCCTCGCTTACCTGCTTCAGCGGGTAGTCGAGTGTCTTGAGAAGACTGATGAGACGGGTTGGGGGTGCTCCGTAACGGGAAATCATTTCCATGGTCGAGTCATCCTATCTATATACGCAGGTCAGAAAAGGACTCTTCTGACCTCTGAACTTACATTGTTCAAACATCACTTCTTGAGAGTTTCAACTTGAGGGAGCCGCGAGAGAACTGGACGGACCTCAGATCCGCCATCTTTGAGAGTTCCGTTATCAGCGATATCAAAGGAGACCTGTTCGGATTCCAGGTGATGGGCGTCTTGTACTTGCGAAAATTAGAGTAAGCCGCCGGGTTCAGAAACAAAAAGAGCAAGAGATCCTCGTCTGAATCGAACGGCCCGTGCTCTTCGCGAATCTTAGGCAAAGACGGTTCGTCAAGCCCTTCAAGCGAATCGAGCAGCGGCTCATCCGCTATGAGGGTGTCCTGGACGTTGGGATCCAACGGATGAATTGGCATGCCGTAGTACCCACGGGCATAGAGACGAACCTCCTCGGGAACTTTGGAGTATCTCTTGCCCTCCATCACGTTCAGAACCGACTGAACCCCAACGAACT